>NZ_CP144906.1:0-7500 GCF_036699995.1 Clostridium beijerinckii
ATGGATGCCGATCTTAAAAATTTATGGGATAAAACCTTAGATATTATAAAAAGTGAGCTAAGTGAAGTTAGTTTTAATACTTGGATTAAAAGCTGCGAACCTCTGTCTATTTCTTCTAATACTCTAAAGATAAGCGTTCCAAATTCCTTTACTCAAGATATTTTAGATAAAAGATATAAAGATTTAGTTGCAAACTCCATAAAAGCAGTATGTTCAAAATTATATACAATTGAATTTATTATAATGTCTGAAATCTATGAAAAAGAAGAAATTAAGAATTCTTCAAATCAGAAACCAAAAGCTATTGTAGTTAATGATGAAATGTCGTCTACATTAAATCCAAAATATACTTTTAATTCTTTTGTAATAGGTAATAGTAATAGATTTGCTCATGCTGCATCTTTGGCAGTTGCAGAATCACCAGCAAAAGCATATAACCCGTTATTCATATATGGTGGAGTCGGCCTTGGAAAGACTCACTTAATGCATGCTATCGGTCATTACATCTTAGATGGTAATCCTAATGCTAAAGTTGTGTATGTCTCATCTGAAAAATTTACCAATGAATTAATAAACGCTATAAAAGATGATAAGAATGAAGAATTCAGAAATAAATATAGGAATGTTGATATCTTACTTATAGATGATATACAATTTATAGCCGGAAAAGAGCGTACTCAAGAAGAATTCTTTCATACATTTAATGCGTTACATGATGCGAATAAACAAATTATATTATCTTCAGATAGACCGCCAAAAGAAATTCCAACATTAGAAGATAGGCTTAGATCTAGATTTGAATGGGGCTTAATAGCAGATATTCAAGTTCCTGATTTCGAAACTAGAATGGCTATACTAAAAAAGAAAGCTGACGTTGAAAATCTAAATGTAGCAAATGAAGTTATGGGATACATTGCTACTAAAATTAAATCTAATATAAGGGAACTTGAAGGCGCACTAATAAGAATAATTGCTTACTCCTCATTAACTAACAGAGAAGTTACTGTAGATTTAGCTACAGAAGCATTAAAAGATATAATATCTAAAAAGCAAGGAAAGCACGTGACTATTGACTTAATACAAGATGTAGTTTCTAGTTACTTTAATTTGCGTGTTGAAGATTTAAAATCTCAAAGACGAACTAGAAATGTTGCTTACCCAAGGCAAATAGCAATGTATTTAAGTAGAAAACTGACAGATATGTCTTTACCTAAAATTGGAGAAGAATTTGGAGGAAGAGATCATACTACAGTAATACATGCTTATGAGAAAATATCTGAGAATCTCAAAACTGATGATTCATTACAAAATACTGTTAACGACATTACAAAGAAATTGACTCAGAATTAATCCACAGAGCTGTATAATAAGTACATAATAACTTGTGGATAATATTTTTTTAGTTATATTACACTTATACTTGTGGATAACCAGTCTGTTTTGTTACTGATTTATCCACAATATTTTTGAACTAAATTTTGTTGATATTACAGGGATTATACTAGTTATCAACAAATTAACAGCCCCTACTACTATTATTACTATAAAAATATTTATCTAACTACTAATTATCATCTTTAATTCTTGTGAATAAAATAAGGAGGATTTTCAATGATCTTTACATGTGAAAAACAAAAAATATTAGAAGGTATATCAATAGTGCAAAAAGCCATAACAGGTAAATCAACAATGCCTATATTGGAAGGTATTTATATAAATGCAAATAATTCAACAATAACTCTTATAGGTTCAGATATGGATGTTAGTATTCAAACATTAGTTGATGCAACTATTATGGAAGAAGGAAGTATAGTTATTGATGCTAAAATATTTGGAGAAATAATAAGAAAACTACCTAATTCAACTATAAGAATAGAAACTATGGAAAATCAACTAATAAAAATAACTTGTGAAAAATCCATATTTGATGTAGTGTATATGAACACAAATGAATTTCCAGAGTTACCTGAAATTAATGAGAATTTAAAAATATCAGTAAATCAAAATATATTAAAAAATATGATAAAGGGGACTTCTTTTGCTATAGCTCAAGATGAAACAAGACCTATTCTTCAAGGAATATTATTCGAAGTGAGAAATAAAAACTTAAACTTAGTTGCTCTAGATGGATATAGACTAGCTATAAAAAGTGAATTTTTAGATACGGATATTGACATAGAAGTTGTAATTCCAGGAAAAACATTAAATGAAGTATCAAAGATACTAGAAGATATAGATGAGATTGTGGATATAACATTTACTAATAACCATATATTATTTAATTTAAAAAGAACTAAAATAATATCTAGATTATTAGAAGGTAAGTTCATAAATTATAAATCATTATTACCACAAGAACACAAACTATTTGTAAATGTTAATAGACAAGAACTACAAAATGCAATAGAAAGAGCATCTCTAATGGCTAAGGATGGAAATACCAATTTAATAAAATTAGATTTACATCAAGATAACTTAGTAATAACTTCTAATTCTCAATTGGGAAAGGTAAGAGATGAAATTTCGATAAAATTGCAAGGAGATGAAATAGAAATTGCATTTAACTCAAAATATCTGCTAGATGTTTTAAAGAACATGGAGGATAATGAAGTTGTTATGAAAATGACATCTGGTATAAGCCCATGTGTTATTGAAGAAAATAGTAATGAAAATGCAAAATATTTAGTTTTGCCAGTAAGACTAATGAGATAGGAGGATAAATATTATTTTAATATTTATATAACGAAAATGAATAAAATAAAAATTGATACTGAAATTATAAAATTAGATGCTTTTTTAAAATGGGCATCTATTGCTAGCTCAGGTTCAGAAGCTAAGATCTATGTGCAAGATGGAATGATAAAGGTTAATGGAGAAGTTTGTACTCAAAGAGGTAAGAAGTTAAGAAGTGGAGATGTAGTAAACTTCGATGGTTCAGATTTTGAAATAATATAGAGATAGTTATTTGATTATTTATGATATAATTATTATAGGTGTATTTTTATGTATGTTAAAAATATAAATTTGCTTAATTATAGGAATTATAAAAAATTAAGCGTAGAATTGACTAAAAATGTTAATGTGTTTGTGGGAGATAATGCTCAAGGAAAAACAAATATTTTAGAATCAGTATATTATTGTGCTTTTGCAAAATCACACAGAACATCAAAAGATAAAGAATTAATAAATTGGGAAAATAGTACAGCCTACATAAGCTTACTTATAGGGAAAAATAGATTAGATAAAAAGATTGATATAAATATACTCAGAGATGGTAAGAAAGCTATAAAAGTAAATAATATAAAAGTAAATAAGATAGGTGAACTATTTGGAATTTTTAATGTAGTAATGTTTTCTCCAGAAGATTTAAAAGTTATAAAAGAAGCACCAAGTTTAAGAAGAAGACTATTAGATATGGAATTATCTCAGGTAAATCCAAATTATTACTTCAATCTAGTACAATATAATAAAGTTCTAGGCGAAAGAAACACTTTATTAAAGAGCAGGTCATTTAGTGAAGATGTTTTAGATGTATATGATATACAATTGAGTAAATATGCTGATTATATTATTTCAAAAAGGTTAGAATATATAAATAAGATAAATTTTTACGGTGATATAATTCATAAAGAAATTACATCTGGAAAAGAAATAATAAACTTTAAATATAATTGTACTGTTAATCTAGAAAATGGAGAATTTAAAGATAATTATTTAAAAAAACTAAAAGATAATATTGAAAAAGATAGGGAAAAGGGGTTAACGTCTGTGGGACCTCATAGAGATGATTTTAGCGTATTTATAAATAATATTGATACTAAGGTTTTCGGATCTCAAGGACAACAAAGAACATCTATTTTAACTATGAAATTTGCATCTTTAAAAATCATTAGAGAGATTACAGGTGAATATCCAGTATTATTGTTAGATGATGTTTTATCGGAGCTTGATGTAAATAGGAAAAAATATATATTAAGATCAATAAAGGATATACAAACTATAATAACATGTGCTGGAATTGAGGATTTAAATGATTATTTAGATGATAAAGTCAAAATATTTAATGTATCAAACGGACAAATTTTAAATCAAGGGAGGAATATATAATGTTTTTGCATTTAGGTGAAAATGTAGTAGTTCCCATTAAAGACATTATTGGAATATTCGATCTTCAAAATACGATGTATAGCTCTGATACAATACAATTTTTAAGGCTAGCAGAAGAAGACGGATTTGTAGAAAGAATAACAGAAGAAAAACCAAAGTCGTTTATAATAGCGGAAGTAGATAATAAGAGTAAAATATATTTATCACCAATATCATCAACTACATTAACAAAAAGGACAGATATAGAATATAGTTCTTAATTCTATAAAATTAAAAATTTTAATAATACTTATTAAGTTTAGGAGGAGTCTGATTTGGAACAAAATAACAAAAAATATGATGAAAATCAGATACAAGTTCTTGAAGGATTAGAAGCAGTAAGAAAAAGACCAGGAATGTATATTGGAAGCACTAGTTCAAGAGGCCTTCATCATTTAGTATATGAAATCGTAGATAATAGCATTGATGAGGCTTTAGCAGGATATTGTAATAAAATAGAAGTATACATTAATGAGGATAATTCGATTACAGTAAATGACGATGGTAGAGGGATGCCTGTAGGAATACATCCTAAGATGGGAAAATCAACTGTTGAAGTTATAATGACAATATTACACGCAGGTGGTAAATTTGGAGGAGGAGGATATAAGGTTTCAGGTGGATTACACGGAGTTGGTGCATCTGTAGTTAATGCTCTTTCGGAAGAATGTACTGTCACAGTTAAGAGAGATGGACATATATGGCAACAGAAATATAGTAAGGGAAAGGTTCTAAACGAACTTACAAAAGTAGGGGACAGTGATCAGACTGGAACACAGACATATTTTAAGCCTGATGCAGAAATATTTGATGAAATAGTGTTTGATTTTGAAGTTTTATCTCAAAGATTAAGAGAACTAGCATTCTTAAATAAAGGAATATATATAAGGTTAGTAGATAAAAGAGATGAAAAAGAAGAAGTTTTCCATTACGAGGGTGGAATTAAATCATTTGTTAGCTACTTAAATAGGAATAAAGTCCCACTTCATGAAGAACCTATATATATTGAAGGGGTGAAAGATAACATATCGGTGGAAGTAGCGCTTCAATATAATGACGGTTATACTGAAAATATATTTTCTTTTGCAAACAATATTGATACAGTTGAAGGCGGAACGCATCTAGTTGGATTTAAAACTGCACTAACTAGAGTATTTAACGATTATGCAAAAAAATTTGGGCATATAAAAGAGAATGACAAGAATTTTACTGGTGATGATATAAGGGAAGGGCTGACTGGAGTAATATCTATAAAAATTGAAGAGCCACAATTTGAGGGGCAAACAAAAACTAAGCTAGGAAATAGCGAAGTAAGAGGAATTGTAGACTCAATTGTTGGTGAAAATATAGGTATATTCCTTGAGGAAAATCCTAACATAGGTAAAATGATTGTTGATAAGGCTCTAATGGCTGCTAGAGCTAGAGATGCGGCTAGAAAAGCGAGAGAATTGACAAGAAAATCAGTCTTAGAAAGATCTACATTGCCTGGAAAGTTAGCAGATTGTTCATCTAAAGATCCAAGAGAGTGTGAAATTTATATAGTCGAAGGGGATTCGGCAGGGGGATCTGCAAAGCAGGGAAGAAATAGAAAATTCCAAGCCATTTTACCTTTAAGAGGTAAAATATTAAATGTTGAAAAACAAAGATTAGATAGAATATTAAATGCAGATACTATTAGGTCAATGATTACTGCATTTGGAGCAGGCATAGGAAATGATTTTGATGTTGAGAAGATTAGATATAATAGAATTATAATTATGACAGATGCCGATGTTGATGGCGCTCATATTAGAACATTATTACTAACATTTTTTTATAGATATATGAGGAATTTAATAGATGATGGGCATGTATACATAGCGCAACCACCATTATATAAAGTTAGTAAAGGTAAAAAAGATTATTATGCATATAGTGATCCTGAATTAGAAAATGTTTTATCTGAGCTAGGTGGAAAAGATAATTCAACTGATATTCAAAGATATAAAGGTCTTGGAGAAATGAATGCATCTCAATTGTGGGATACAACTATGGATCCAGAAAAGAGAATTTTATTAAAAGTAAATATAGAAGACGCTATGGCTGCTGATGAAATTTTCACCATATTGATGGGGGAAAAAGTTGAGCCAAGAAAAGAATTTATACAACAAAATGCTAGAAATGTTGTTAATTTAGATATTTAGTACTGAAATACGAGGTGAAGTACATGGATTTTAATGAAGGAAAAGTTATACCAGTAGATATTAAACACGAAATGAAGAAATGTTATATAGATTATGCAATGAGTGTTATAGTTGGTCGTGCATTGCCAGATGTAAGAGACGGACTAAAACCTGTTCATAGAAGGATATTATATTCGTTGCAAGAATTGGGGTTAACTCCTGAAAAGGGATATAGAAAGTGTGCAAGAATAGTTGGAGATGTTTTAGGTAAATATCATCCACATGGTGATAGTTCAGTTTATGATGCATTAGTTAGAATGGCTCAAGATTTTTCAATGAGATATATGCTAGTTGATGGACATGGAAATTTTGGATCAGTTGATGGTGACAGTGCAGCTGCTATGAGATATACAGAAGCAAAAATGAATAAAATAGCAGTTGAAATGTTAAGAGATATTAATAAGAACACAGTTGATTTTATGCCTAACTTTGATGGTGAAGAGCAAGAGCCAGTAGTATTACCATCAAGATTTCCTAATCTCTTGGTAAATGGTTCATCAGGAATTGCAGTCGGCATGGCAACTAATATTCCGCCACACAATTTGGCTGAAATAATTGATGGGACTATTATGCTTATAGATAATCCTGAAAGCACAGTTTTGGAACTTATGACTAAAATTACAGGACCGGATTTTCCTACAGGGGCTACCATTATGGGGAAAGCAGGAATTAGGGCTGCATATGAAACTGGTAAGGGAAAGATAATAGTAAGAGCGAATGCTGAGATAGAGGAAGAAAATGGAAGACACTCAATAATCGTTACTGAGATACCATATCAAGTAAATAAGGCAAAACTTGTAGAAAATATTGCTGATTTAGTAAAAGATAAAAAGATTACTGGAATCTCTGATTTGAGAGACGAATCAGACAGAGACGGTATGAGAATCGTAATTGAGCTTAAAAGAGATGCTAATCCAAGTGTAGTATTGAATTTATTATATAAGCACACAAAGCTTCAAGATACATTTGGCATTATTATGTTAGCATTAGTTAATAATGAGCCAAAGGTTTTAAATTTAAAGCAAATACTAGAAAATTATGTAGAATTTCAAAAAGAAGTTATAACAAGAAGAACTATATTTGATTTAAACAAGGCAGAGGCTAGAGCACATATCTTAGAAGGTTTAAAAAT
>NZ_CP144906.1:12500-140000 GCF_036699995.1 Clostridium beijerinckii
ACTATAATCGTTATTATCGATGGTGTGACGGAGAAGGATAGGATGTGCTAGCTATTGGATGCTAGTCTAAGCGTTTAGGGAGTTGGGATTGGCAAATCCGTTCCAACAATTCTGAGGCGTGATGGGGAAGGTTCTACGGAACCGAAGTATCTGATTCCATGCTTCCAAGAAAAGCATCTAGAGAGAGAAGTAGTGCCCGTACCGCAAACCGACACAGGTAGATGAGGAGAGAATCCTAAGGCCGACGGAAGAATTGCAGTTAAGGAACTAGGCAAATTGACCCCGTAACTTCGGGAGAAGGGGTGCCTGAGAAATCAGGCCGCAGAGAATAGGCACAAGCAACTGTTTAACAAAAACACAGGTCTCTGCTAAAGCGAAAGCTGATGTATAGGGGCTGACGCCTGCCCGGTGCTGGAAGGTTAAGGGGAACACTTAGCGAAATATCGCGAAGGTGTGAACTTAAGCCCCAGTAAACGGCGGCCGTAACTATAACGGTCCTAAGGTAGCGAAATTCCTTGTCAGGTAAGTTCTGACCCGCACGAATGGCGTAATGACTTGTGCACTGTCTCAACTGCAAATCCGGCGAAGTTGTAGTGCGAGTGAAGATGCTCGCTACCCGCGATTGGACGGAAAGACCCCGTAGAGCTTTACTGTAGCTTAGCATTGAATTTCGGTATTGTCTGTACAGGATAGGTGGGAGACTGGGAAACTAGGGCGTCAGCCTTGGTGGAGTCGTTGTTGGGATACCACCCTGATAGTATTGAAGTTCTAACTGGATGCCATGAAACTGGTGACAGGACATTGTTAGGTGGGCAGTTTGACTGGGGCGGTCGCCTCCTAAAATGTAACGGAGGCGCCCAAAGGTTCCCTCAGAACGGTCGGAAATCGTTCGAAGAGTGTAAAGGCAGAAGGGAGCCTGACTGCGACACCTACAAGTGGAGCAGGGACGAAAGTCGGGCTTAGTGATCCGGTGGTACCTCGTGGGAGGGCCATCGCTCAACGGATAAAAGCTACCTCGGGGATAACAGGCTGATCTCCCCCAAGAGTTCACATCGACGGGGAGGTTTGGCACCTCGATGTCGGCTCGTCGCATCCTGGGGCTGAAGTAGGTCCCAAGGGTTGGGCTGTTCGCCCATTAAAGCGGCACGCGAGCTGGGTTCAGAACGTCGTGAGACAGTTCGGTCCCTATCCGTCGCGGGCGTAGGAAATTTGAGAGGAGCTGTCCTTAGTACGAGAGGACCGGGATGGACTGACCTATGGTGTACCAGTTGTTTCGCCAGAAGCATAGCTGGGTAGCTAAGTCGGGAAGGGATAAACGCTGAAAGCATCTAAGTGTGAAGCCCACCTCAAGATGAGATTTCCCATAGCATAAGCTAGTAAGACCCCTTGAAGACTACAAGGTTGATAGGTCAGAGGTGTAAGTATGGTAACATATTTAGCTGACTGATACTAATAGGTCGAGGGCTTGACCAATAACATAAGTTGTAAATACATTAAAGAAACTGTGTGCAATTTTCAAAGAATAATATAAAAAATACTTGACATAAGATGTGTTGCAAAGTATAATATTATTTGTAATGATCTGGTGATGATGGCATAGAGGTAACACTCCTTCCCATTCCGAACAGGAAAGTTAAGGTCTATTACGCTGATGGTACTGCATGGGAGACTGTGTGGGAGAGTAGGAAGTCGCCAGGTAAAATTTAAAAGGGATCTTTAGCTCAGTTGGTTAGAGCAACCGGCTCATAACCGGTAGGTCTAGGGTTCGAGTCCCTGAAGGTCCACCATGGGGGTATAGCTCAGTTGGGAGAGCACCTGCCTTGCACGCAGGGGGTCAAGAGTTCGAATCTCTTTATCTCCACCATTAAGAAGTTATGAATTAATTCATAACTTCTTTTATTATACAATTATTTAATTATGTTTAGTATGAATAAGCATAGGAGATAGGAATGTTTTTATATAGAATAAAACAATTTTATTGGGCAATAGAATCTATATTCATTAAGGAAGATATGGAAATGCTAAAGATGTATCTTAGTATTTCTGAGTTGGATTTATTTATGAAACTTACTAAATCAGAGCGGCAACATTCAATAAGAGTTTGTAGAACGGCTATAAAATATATAGAGGATAATAATATAGTTAATATCGATAAAAAAAAGATGTCTAAGTGTGCATTATTGCATGACATAGGAAAATTAGAATCTAAATTAAATATATTTTATAAAGGCATTATTGTTTTTTTAAATAGTATTACTCACGGAAAATTTTTGAAGTATAATAAAAATAAGAAAATAATAAGTTATTATAATCATCCGGAAATTGGAGCAAGACTGATTGAGAGTATTAATAATGATGAATGCTTAGAAGTAATAAATTCTATTAAATATCATCATAATAAAAGTAATATTGACTCAAAAAATATATATTTAAAAGTATTAAGTATATCTGATGATTGCAATTAAAATAGGAGGGAAATATGAATTCTATTGAGAGAAGAGAGGATATAATTAGATTACTTCTAGAAAGTAATGAGCCTTTGAAAGGCAGCTTTATAGCAAAAAGATATTCTGTAACTAGACAGGTTATAGTAAAAGATATAGCAATTCTTAGAGCTAAAGGTAAGAATATAATAGCAACTCCAGATGGATATATAATTAATGCAAATAATAATAAAGCTAAAGCAATTATTGCAGTAATTCATACTGAAGATGAGATGATTGAGGAATTAAGTATAGTAATCAAATATGGTGGAATTATTGAAGATGTAGTAGTGGAGCATCCATTGTATGGAGAAATAAAGGGAATGCTTATGATTAAGAATTATAATGAGTTAAATAAATTTATTGAAAAATATAAGGAACAAAAAGCAAAATTACTATCTGCATTAACTAATGGAGTTCATCTTCATACAATAGCAGCTGAAACTCAAGATGATATTGATTTAATTATATTGGAATTGAAAAAGAACAACTTTATAGTTTCAGATTTGGAGGACTAGTAATGGATTATGATGTGCTAATTTTAGGCGGTGGGATAATTGGATGCGCAGTTGCCTATGAACTTTCAAAATATAATATAAATATAGCTTTAATTGAAAAGGGATATGATGTTGCAAACGATATTTCATTTGCAAATACAGCTGTTGTTTATGATGGTTCAGAATCAAGTAGTAGTAAAATGGCTCTCTTGGAGAAGAGAGGTATAGATATAATAAGGAAGCATTGTAAAAAGTTCAATGTTAGATATAATAAGATTGGCTCATTAAGGATTTTCTTAGATGAGAGTAATGAACTATTAAATAAAGTGTATAGTGATTCTGTGGATCACGGAATAGATGGAGTTCGTATAATAGATAGTAATGAACTTTATAATGTGGAACCAAGTTTAAATTTAGAGGAAAATAAAGCTATCTATTCTGAGAATACTTCAATAATATCACCATATAACCTAGCTGTTTCATATGCAGAAATAGCTGTAGATAATGGAGTGAATTTTAGATTAGAAGAAGAGGTTATAGATATTAAGACTATCTCTAAGGGATTCAGAGTAACTACGAATAAAAATAAGTTTACTTGTAAACTAGTTATTAATACAATTCCAAATGAATCATTTAATGACATGTGTAGTAATGTAACAAGCGAAATGAAAAATAAAAAAGTTAGGTGTATAATAGTTAAGAAAAGCATAGGTGATAACTTAAAGAAAATTATTATTGAAGATATAGATGAAGAAAATTCGATGATAAAGGTGCCAATATCGGAAAATGAAAATTTAATTGGAATTAAGATTAGTGATAATTTTAGCTCTAAATTAGAATTGCCAGAAAGAATATTGAAAAATATAAAAAAAGAGTCAATAATTAATATATTTACAGAAGTATATAGCGAAAATGATATGTTAATAGATGATAGTAATTTAGAGGCCGGTTATATAAAGGTTGTAGGAAATCACTATGCTAAAATATCAGTTGCACCAGCAATTGCTCAGGATATTGAAAAGAAAGTTAAAGTAAGTATGAATATAACGAAGAAGAAGGATTATATTGATAAAAAGAGAGAGACATATATATTTAGAGAGATGACTAAAGATCAAATAAATAGAATAATTTCTCTTGATAAGCGTTATGGCAATATTATTTGTAATTGCAATAATATTTCTGAGGGAGAAATTATTGATTCAATAAGAAGACCTTTAGGTGCAAGAACAGTAGAGGGAGTAAAAAGGCGTACAGGGATAGGTCTTGGAAACTGCAATGGTTCAAATTGCAATATAAAGATAATAAAGATATTGGCCAGAGAGATGGATAAAAGTGCTTTAGATATAGTAGATGATTCTATGGATTCACAAATTTTAGTTGGAAGAATTAAGGAATTTAATGAAATTTAGATTGGAGTAATTAGTAATGTCTAATAAAGATGTTTTTACCAGTTTAGTTAGAGTAAAAGGTAATATGAATTACAAAGTTGTATCAGTAAAAAGTAATAAAAGCGTTGAGAAGCACTTATGGAAAGAATTCTCAAAGGTTCTTAGCAGGATTTATGTTAGTACTCCTACAAATATTGGCGATAATATTTGTAAGAATATACTTAATACTGGCGTAGATATAATATGTACAAGGAAGATAAAAGAATAGCTAAACACTAAATCCATAAGGTTATATTTTATTATAATAATTTATTTTAATAAAATATTATAAAATAGTTGACATAAGTATAAGCAATTGATATAATAATACATGTCACTAGACGTGGAAAGATGGTCGAGTTGGTTTAAGGCACCGGTCTTGAAAACCGGCGTGCGTGTAAGCGTACCTAGGGTTCGAATCCCTATCTTTCCGCCATTTTTTTGTCTAAAAATATAAAGTTTATTTGGAGGATTACTCAAGTGGCTGAAGAGGCGCCCCTGCTAAGGGCGTAGGTCGGGTAACTGGCGCCCGGGTTCAAATCCCGGATCCTCCGCCAAGCATCTAACATTTGTTAGGTGCTTTTTAGTATAATTAATTAGTCTTAGTAAAACATATATTTTTATTTGTTGAAAATTTATATATAAATTCTCAATAAATATAATTTACTATTCTAAATTATTTGATATTCTGTAACTCATATCTACAATTAAGTTTAGATAAATGAAAAAATTAAATTTATTGCAATAAATATGTTGACATAAATAAAATTAGTTGATATAATCATATTTGTTGTGAGACATGGAAAGATGGTCGAGTTGGTTTAAGGCACCGGTCTTGAAAACCGGCGTGCGTGTAAGCGTACCTAGGGTTCGAATCCCTATCTTTCCGCCATTAAAATAGAAGGCACATGGAGGATTACTCAAGTGGCTGAAGAGGCGCCCCTGCTAAGGGCGTAGGTCGGGTAACTGGCGCCCGGGTTCAAATCCCGGATCCTCCGCCAAACATCTAACAAATTGTTAGATGTTTTTTTTGTTTTTAATTAATTTTATGGAGTAAATAAACTTAAAATATTATAATTAATATGTCTGCTTATAAAATAAATTAATTATCATAAGAAGGTGAATTATGCTAAGCGGCAGCAAAGTGCATTTAAGAGTACTAAAAAGGGAAGATGTAAGTATATTATTCAAGTTACATAGTGAAGAGAAAGTTAAAAAGTATAATATAATAATTGAGAGCATGGATAATAAAGTAGATTTAAGAAAATCTTTAAGTATAGTGAATGAAGATGATAATCTAATTGGTTTTGTAACGTACAAGGAGCAGGGATATTATAGTAGGATATACTGTATTGGCATAACGATAGGGAGTGAGTATTGGGGAAGAAGTTATGGAGTAGATTCTATAAAAACTCTTCTAAGATATTTATTTAAAAAGCTGAATGCTATGAAAGTAGAATTATACGTTGCTAGTTATAATATACGAGCTATAAGGTGTTATAAAAAATGTGGGTTCATAGAGGAAAATATTAAAAGATATTATAGCCATATAGATAAAGAATATATAGATATGATAATTATGGGGATAATTAGAGAAAGATATAATTCATATTTAAAATGTGAGGATGGAAAATACATATGAGTATAAGATTTGTTTATGGAAGGTCTGGTACAGGTAAGAGTAAATTTTGTATTGATGAGATAAAAAATAATATTAACAAAAAATTAGATATAAATAAATTAATCCTATTAGTTCCAGAGCAGTATACATTTATGACTGAAAATAAAATATTGCATGAAATTGGAGAACATGCTTTCTTAAGAACAGAAGTGATGAGTTTTAAGAAAATGGCTCATAATATTTTTGAAGAATATGGTGGAAGAGTTAAAGAGATTATTAAGGAATCTGGAAGGAATATGCTAATTCATAGAGTTATAAATGAAAACATTGAGTCTTTGGATTATTTTAATAGGATGTCTAGAGAACAAGGATTTAATGAAATTATATCAGAAGTGATTTCGGAATTTAAAAAGTATAATATTAGCATTGATAGTATAAGAGCAATAGATGAGAAAATAAATGATAATGAATTATATCAAAAAATTAAAGAGTTGATGATAATTTATGAAGCATTTAACTTAAAAATGCATGAAAATTACATTGATGGAGATGATCAGTTAACATTACTAAATAAAAAGTTATTAGAAAGTAGCGCGTATGTAGATTCTGAGGTGTGGATAGATGAATTTACTAGCTTTACACCTCAACAACTGGACATTATAAAGGTGTTGGCCAAGAGATGTAGAAGAGTTAATATAACTTTTTGTATTGATAACGAATCTCTAAATAACAACTCTGAAGATATAACTGATGTATTCAATATCATAAAGAATACTGAAAATAAAATATTAAAAATAATGAAAGAAAACAATATTGCTTATGATAAACCAGTCAACTTAAATAATGCAATTCCTTATAGGTTTAAAGATAATCTAGAACTTGATCACATAGAGAAATATTTTTTTTCTTACCCATTTAATGAATATGATAAGAACCCTGAGAGAATAACACTTTACAAAGCAAGTAATATTTATGACGAGATAGAAAGAGTATCAAAAAGTATTACAAGTTTGGTGAGAGAAAATGGGTATAGATATAGAGATATATCTGTAGTTTGTAGAAATATAGATGATTATGAAAAAATAATATCAGTAATATTTAAAGATTATAATATTCCATACTTTTTAGATAAAAAGATTCAATTACTAAGTAATCCATTGATTGTACTTATAAGTTCTGCTTTTGAAATTTTGCTTAAGAATTGGTCTTATGAAAGTGTATTTAAATATTTAAAGAGTGGTTTAACTGGCATAGATAATTCATATATAGATAGGCTAGAGAACTTTATATTAGAGTATGGGGTAAAGGGTTATAAATGGACATCAAGAGAAATAGTAAATGAGAAATGGTTTATAGGAAATAGCGAATTGACGGATGATAAAGTTTTAATAGCTGAAATTATGGAAGAGATAAGATATCCATTGATGACTTTTCATAATAAAATAAATGGAAAACATAAAGTTAAAGATATATGTTCAGCTATTTATGAGTTTTTAGTGGATGTAAAAGTTTTTGACAGAATTAATGAATGGATTAAAAATTTTGAAGAATTAGGATTAGAAGATAAAGTTAAGGAATATAGTCAGGTTGAAAGTATAGTTATAGACATTCTAGATCAAGCGGTTGATGTTATAGGCGAAGAGAGATTAGAGTATTCTGAGTTTTTCAGAATATTGAGTTCTGGTTTTGCCAATGAAGAGATAGGAATTATACCTGTAGCATTGGATCAGGTTAATATTGGAGATATAGCAAGAATAAAGGGCAGAGATGTGAAGGTTCTTTACATAGTAGGAATTAATGATGGAGTTCTACCAGCATCCAAGAAAGAGGAAGGCTTATTATCTGATAGAGATAGAACAACATTAGGTGAGGTTGGAATAAATTTATCATCAACAACTAGAAATAAAGTTTTTGAAGAACAGTATCTACTATATATAGCATTAACAATTAGTAGTGAATATTTAATGCTTTCATATCCAATGGCTGATTTTGAAGGTAAGTCATTAAGACCATCTATAGTAATATCTAGAATGAAAAAGATATTTCCTAATTTAATTGAAGAAAGTGCAATTTATGATTCAAAAATCCTTGAAAATAAACTTAGCAAAGTTATTGCACCAATTCCAACATTTAATGAACTTATAATTTCTATGAGAAAAGATTTTGATAAAGAACATATAGAGCATTACTGGCCTGAGGTATATGAATGGTTTAAAAATAATGGTGAGTTTAAGGATAAAGTTAAAAATATATTTAAGGGGCTTAGTTACTCAAACATTGGAGATAAAGTTCCAAGAAACAAACTTAGAAAACTTTATCAGAATGACTTAGAAAAGTTAGTATTCAGTGTTTCAAAGTTAGAAAAGTATGCAGAATGCCCCTTTTCTTATTTTGTTCAATATGGGCTAAAGGCTAAAAATAGAAAGGTATATGAATTTACACCACCAGACTTAGGATCATTTGTACACGAAATGCTTGATTCATTCACTAATAAAGTTAGAGAAGATGGAATACTATGGTCTGATTTAAGCAATGAAAAATGTAAGGAGATAATATCTAACCTTATTGATAAGAAGTTAATGGATGAAAGTAATTCTATATTGAATAGTACTAAGAAATTTAAATATTTAGCGCAAAGATTTAAAAGAGTAATATCTAAATCTGTTTCAGTTATTGCAAGTCAAATAGGAAAAGGTGAATTTGAAGTATTTAAAACTGAATTTGATTTTGGAAGTTATAGTTCTGGAGAAGCTATAACATTAGATTTGAATGACAATGAGAAGGTGTATCTTCAAGGAATAATTGATAGAATAGATAAGTTAGATTTAGATGGTGAAACTTATATAAGAGTTATAGATTATAAAACTGGAGCTAAAAAATTTGATTTAAATGAAATATATTATGGATTACAAATGCAATTATTAGTTTATTTAGACGCACTTATAAGGAATTCGAAATATATACTTGATAAACAAGTAAAGCCAGGAGCAATATTATACTTTAAAATAGATGACCCCATAATAAAAAGCAAAAAGGAAATGACTGATGAAGAAGTAGAAAAAGAAGTATTAAGTGCTTTAAAGATGAAAGGATTAGTTTTAAAGGATGCGAGGGTTGTGAAAGCTATGGATAAGGATATAGAAGGATATTCATTGGTTATACCAGCATCATTTAAGACTGATGGAAGCTTTAAGGCAACAAGTGATGTTGTAACAGAAGAGGAGTTTAGAATACTTAGAGAATATGTAAATAATAAGATGATAGAGATATGTGAAGAAATGCTAAGTGGAGATATTAAAATTCAGCCGACTAAGAATTCTAACATTGCTCATTGTGAATACTGTGATTTTTCATCAATATGCCAATTTGATACAGAGATAAAAGATAATAAATACAAAATTATAATAAACAAATCTGCAAATGATATATGGAATAATATAAAAAAAGAAATTGATAATTCTAATAAATTAATTAAAGTTGAAAATGAGGAAGTATAGTAATATAAAAGAATCTAGTATATTTTTGATTAAAATTAATTAGGTTTTCTTACAGTTAAAACGATTTTAATTAGTACAGGAGAGATTTATATATGGGTAATACAAAATGGACTGATGAACAGTTAAGTGCAATTGAAACGAGAAATTGTAATTTACTAGTTGCAGCGGCAGCGGGTTCAGGTAAAACTGCTGTTTTAGTAGAGAGGATTATAAGAATAATTACTAATGAAGAGAATCCGGTTGATATAGATAAGTTATTGGTTGTAACTTTTACTAATGCAGCAGCAGCCGAGATGAGGGAAAGGATCGCAGATGCGATATCAAAGGAATTAGAGAATAATCCTAGGTCTAAAAATCTACAGAGGCAATTAACGCTGTTAAATAGAGCTAATATCACTACAATGCATTCGTTTTGCTTAGATGTAATTAAAAATAATTACCATAGGATTGATCTAGATCCATCATTTAGAATAGGTGATCAGACTGAGGGAATACTAATTAAATCGGAAGTTATTGAAGAACTTTTCGAAGATAAATATGAGGAAGAAGATATTGAGTTCACTAATTTGGTTGAGATATTTAGCAGCTATAAAAATGATAATAATTTAAAAAACTTAGTATTAGATTTATATAACTTTACAATGTCAGGTCCATGGCCTGAAAGGTGGCTTGTTAATAGCGCAGAGGCCTTTAATATTAAACAATTAGATGAATTGGATAGAACTAATTGGGTAAGAGTTTTAGCTCAAAGTGTAAAAATTGAGTTAAATGGGTATGTTAAAATGTTAGAAAAGGCCATTGAGGTTACTAGCAAAACTGATGGATTAGAACCTTATATGGATAGCTTATTAATGGAATTAAGTTATATACAAAATGCTTATGAATCTACTGATAATGGACTTGAGGAAATGTTTAATTCATTATCATCAATACAATTCAGTAGATTAAAATCTATAAAAAAGGATAAGGTTTCAGATGAGCAATCCCAAAATACTGTAAAAAAAATTAGAGATGATGTTAAAAAAGGAATATCTGAATTATTAAATAATGCATATTCAGTAAATCCACAGCAAATGTTAAGGAATATTCAAGGGGTATATCCTTACATAAAAAAATTGATAGAATTAGTTTTAGAATTTAGTGCTAGGTTTAGTAAACGAAAAAGAGAAAGAAATATATTAGATTTTAATGATTTAGAACATTTATGTTTAAAAATATTAAGTGATTATGATGATGAGAATAATATAATTCCATCAAGCATTGCAATGAATTTTAAAGAATATTTCGATGAGGTACTTGTTGATGAGTATCAAGATTCAAATAACGTTCAAGAAACAATAATAAACCTAGTATCCAGAAAAAACGATGATAATCCCAATGTATTTATGGTTGGTGATGTGAAGCAAAGTATATATAGGTTTAGACAAGCAAAACCTGAATTATTCATTGAAAAATATAATACATATGATTCAAGTAATGGAACGAATAGAAAAATTCAATTATATAAAAATTTTAGAAGCCGAAGAGAAATTATAGATGGAGTAAATTACATCTTTAAAGAAGTAATGTCTGAAGTAGTTGGAGAGTTAGAATATACATATGAGGAAGCTTTAAATTTAGGTGCAGACTTTAAGGAAAATAAATTAAAAGATACAATTATTGGAGGCCCTATTGAAGTTAATATAATTGATAAAAGCTATAATGAAACGGTTGTAGAAGATAATGAGGAACAGGAAGAAATAAATAATGTTATTTTAGAAGGTAGAATCGTTGCGAAGAGAATTAAAGAACTAATGTCAAAAAATGAAAATGAACAAATCTTTAAAGTTTTAGATAAGGAATCTGGTGAATATAGGCCATTAAAATATAGGGATATAGTTATTCTACTTAGAGCTACTAAAAACTGGTCAGATTCATTATTAGATGAGTTAAGTGCAGAAGGAATTCCAGTGTATGCAGATACAGGATCTGGTTATTTTGAATCAATTGAAATTAGAACAATAATTTCTCTTTTAAAGGTTATTGATAATCCAATGCAGGACATTCCAGTAATATCAGTAATGAGATCTCCAATTATGGGATTTTCAGCAGAAGAAATAAGTGATATTAGGCTTGTAAACAAAGATAATTATTTTTATGAAAATATAAAATATATAAGTGAAGAATCTTATCATTCAATTAATGAGTCTTATTCTGATGTATTGATAGCTAAATGCAAGTATTTTATTAATTCCGTTGACAAGTGGAGAAATAAATCGATTTATATGGCAATTGATGAATTTATATGGTATTTATATATGGATACTGCTTATTATGGATATGTTGGAGCTATGCCTAATGGAGTACTTAGGCAAGCAAACTTAAAAATACTTTTTCAAAGAGCAAGACAATTTGAGAAAACGAGTTTTAAGGGATTATTTAATTTTATAAATTTTATAAATAAACTTATAAAATCTTCAGGTGACATGGGAAGTGCTCAAGTCTTAGGTGAAAATGAGGATGTAGTAAGAATTATGAGTATCCATAAAAGTAAGGGATTAGAGTTCCCTGTGGTATTCTTATGTGGGTTAGGAAAGAATTTTAATCTTATGGATTTAAATAAAAGCATATTGTACCACGACGGACTAGGACTTGGGCCAGACTTTATAGATATAGAAAAAAGGTTTAGCACAGGAACTTTAGCTAAGGAATCAATAAAGAAAAAGATGAAATTTGAAACATTATCGGAGGAAATGAGAATACTGTATGTAGCATGTACTAGGGCAAAGGAAAAGTTGATTATGACAGGTACAGTAGGAAATCTTGAAAAATCAGCTGAAAAATGGTTAGGATCGGCATCTTTAGATTATAATCGCATATCCCCTTCGGAAGTTTTAAAAGGAAAGTCATATTTAGATTGGATTTGTATGTCACTATGTCAACATAGAGATGGTAGTGTTTTATCAGAAAGTTTTGGAACTGAAAATTTAATATTAAAGGATGATAATTCTAGGTGGAAAATTAATTTTTGGAATAAAGGTGACTTGATTGATAAGACAAAGACAGAGGTGCTAGAACAAGGAGAAGAATATGAGTTAACAATAATAAATAATAAACCATATGATAATTCTATATATGAAGAAGTAGATAAAATATTATCATATAAATATCCATTTAAAGCTTCAACAACAATTAAAAGTAATATTTCAGTTTCAGATTTAAAGAGAAGGCATGCAGAAGAAGATGATGATACTGAACAATTATACAGAGAAAAAGTAAAAGTTGTCCCTAAATTTCTTCAAGAAAAGAAAGGCCTTACTCCTTCAGAAAAAGGTACTGCAGTTCATTTTGTAATGAAAAAAATAGATTTTAATAGAGTATCATCTACGGAGGAAATTAAAGAACAATTACACGAATTATTTGAAAAGGAGCTTTTGCTTAGCGAAGAATTAAAGGTAATTAATCCTACTAAAATACTGAGTTTTTTTAGGTCGGATTTAGGGAAAAAAATTCTTGAGTTAAATTGTAGTGGAGAAAAAATTTATAGGGAAATACCTTTTTATACAGAGATAAGCAGTTTAGAAGTAGATAAAACACTTGGTAATATATATAAGGATGAAAAGATAAGATTACAAGGAATAATTGACTGTTTTTTTGAATATAATGGGGATATTATACTTATAGATTACAAAACGGATTACGTCATGGAAGATCACGAAGATGAATTTAAAGAGAAGTATAGGAAACAATTAGATTATTATAGTGATGCAATATTTAAATTAACAGGTAAAAAGGTTAAATATAAGTACTTATATTCATTTTACTTAGAAAAGGAAATTCAAGTAATATAAATATGTTTAAGTAAAATAACAATAAAAGCAAGAAGACAAAGATAAATTTATATGTGTCTTCTTGCTTTTTTAATAGTTATTTTATTATAATTTTACTTTCCCTAGGTATGTTAGTAAAGATCCATTTGGCATCATCTATAGAGAGTCTAATACAACCATGAGAAGAAGGTTTATTCATTGTATAATCTAGAACTGTAGTTTTGTCTTTAGCAAATGGAACTGAATGAAATAAAATGTCTCCAGTAATTTGAGTCCAATATTTACCGCCTTCTTGATATTCTTCTGAAAAGAACCAATCACCTCTCTCTTTAATAGTAAATGATCCAGGCGGTGTATCCTCTCCACTTATTCCAGTGGAACAAGGGAAAGTTTTAACCAACTGCCATTTATCAGCTTTTCCCTTATAAACATAAGTCTTTTGATCTTGAAGGCTTACGTTTATAAGATAAGGTGTTGAACTCTCTATGTTTAATGTATTAATATTTTTTGATGTAATATTGGTTGTTAAGGCACGCGATGAAGCTTCAGCAATAGCTGAATTTTTATCTAAGTATTCTTGTTGTTTTTCTTTTATATCTGCTATCTTTTCTTTTACATCTATGTCATCACGCAAAAGGTCATTATTGTCTGAAATTTTAGACATAGCTTCGCTATAGTAATCATTGCTAATTAAATTATCGCAGTAAGCAAATAAATTATCCTTTAGTTTACTTTTTGATTCATCTAAGTATATAAGTGAATCTGTATAGTTAAGATCTAAAGCAGAAACTTTTTTGAAGAATGAAATTGCCTCTGGATATTGTCCATTATTAAAAGAATTAATACCAGAGTTATAATTTTTAATAGAATCTTGAATTAAATCTATTGAATCAGAAGCCTCATGTAGATCATCATCATTCACTAGATTATAACGTTTTATTTCCTTAAACTGAATTAATGCATTTTCAGAAGAAATTTTCTTATCTTGGATTTCATCTGATAAAGTATTAATTTTAGTTCTAAGATATTTGGAAACATCATGACTAATCATAGATAATTTAAATGGATTAAAGTTTTGTTTAGTTATCAATAAATTATTAGCTTCAGAAAATTTATAATTATCAAAATCTGATTTGAAGTTATTTAAAAGTTTATTATAACTGTATAACTCGTAAAAGCAGCTAGAAGATAATACTATTAATAAAGCTAGTACATACATAATTCTTTTAGGTAATTTTTTAGTTTTTGACTTTTTATAATAAAATGTATTTATGCTCAAATAAATGCCTCCTAATGAAGTAACTAATATATTTAGAGTGAATTTGAATAAGATATTGCCCATTAATCTTTTATTTAATTACAAAGCCATCTTTTATTTATATAATATTGACAATAAAAGTAAATAATAAACCTTGATGTTTAAACTAATTTTAATATGTGTTAATATACTTAATAGGCCTTATGGAAGTAGACAATATTTATCTGGAGGGGAAAATGACTAATAGAACTAATTTTTTTATAAAGCTTATAACTTCTATATATGACATAAAGGTTTTTTCTAAATATGCGAAAGAAGGAATAGTGCGATCAATCTCATATGCAGTATTACTTAGTTTCTTATTAGGAGGCCTAAAGAGTGCATTTGTTCAATATAGGACTTATAATTTAGATATAATATCTTTCGTAGATCAAATGGTAGCATATTTTTCAATAATACTTTTTAATTTATTGTTTAATTGCTTAATTGTATCAATTGTTGCAGCGCTTTTTACAGTGTTTTTAAGAATGGTAGTCAAATATATAGCTTTATATTCTTTAACCTTGTATGCGGCTACATTGCCATTAATAATACAAATAATATTAGAAACAGCTAATCCTAATATAAGATTTGATACTATGTTTATTGTTGGAACATTAACCTATGTAATATTGATATTAAAGTATATAAAGGATGAAATAATAAGAAACTATACTTAGTAACATAAGGATGGTATAGATATATTTCTCCAATTATTATCTAAATTTGTAATATTCAATTATTAAACTTAAATAAACAAATTATATAGTCTTTTGGAATTAGAAATATCATATCAAATTTATTTAATATGGTTGTTAGCTGGGAAGTTATATGATATTATATATTAAGGGTATATGGTAAAAAAAGTAAAAAAAATTACAAAAGGGGATTTAAAAATGGTTGAGGTTAATATTTTGAAAGATAATCAGATTGATAGGGAGAATATATTAAATAGTAATGATCTTATTAAGTTATCGAAAGATGAATTAATTAGCAAACTTATTAATTTATCAGAATCTAAGAAAAATCAAGAAGATTTTATTTTGAATATTTCACATGATTTAAGATCACCATTAAATATAATTTTAAGTGTTTTACAATGTTACAAGGATGATTATAAAGATATCAAGAAGTATGGTAAATGCCAGGATCACATGGATGTTATAAAAAGAAATTCATATAAAATATTAAAACTTGTAAACAATCTAATAGATACAACAAAATTAGAAAAAAATCATTATAGTATTAAAAGAGAGAACTTAGATGTAATTAATTTAATAGAGTGGAATATATCTTCTATAGATAAATATGCTAAGCAGAAGGAGATTTCTTTAGTTTTTGATACAAATGTTGAAGAGTGTATAATGGCAGTCGACCCAGAAGCAATAGATAGAATAATAATGAATTTAATTTCTAATGCAATAAAGTTTTCGCCAAAAGGAAGCAATATATATATAAATGCATGGAAAAGTATAAATCAATTAACCATTTCGGTAAGAGATGAAGGAATTGGAATACCCAAGGAAGAGCAAAATACAATTTTTAATAGATTTGTTCAATCTTCAAGAAATAAAAAATCTGAGAATTCGGGGAGCGGGATAGGTCTTGATTTAGTTAGATACTTAACTCAAGCTCACAATGGTAGTATCGAATTGAAAAGTGAAGAGAATGCTGGGTGTGAATTTATAATTAAGCTACCAATAGAAAGATTACAGGATGATGAAAATAATAGGGATAAATGCTTAAACATTAAAAGTAAGGTGGAAGTTCTTGAGGTAGAGTTTTCTGATATATATTTGTAGAAGTTACCATAAACAAAGATAGTTATCTAAAAATTAAAACTAATTTTTAGATAACTTAGTCCCAATTGCATATGGGACTAAGTTGAATAATAGTATTAAATTTATAAAATTATGAGAATAATCAAATTATAAACTTGATTATTATAACCGCTTGTGATAAGATAAACTTGTTGTAAAAATTGAATATGGAGCGTTAGTTAAACGGATATAACATACCGCTACGGACGGTACATTGAGGGTTCGATTCCTTCACGCTCTGCCAAAATAAAGAGAATGGTTTACCCATTCTTTTTATTTTATAAAATTTTAGTACCAATATTTTCACCAAATAAAACTTTACACTCAAAGCCTAATTTAGATTGTTCTATAATATCGGCGTCTATTTCTATAGACCCTTGTTCAAAGAATAGTATAGTTGTAGATCCCCCAAATTTAAAATAGCCTTTTTCATCACCTTTTTTTACTCTAACTCTAGGAGAATAAGTTTGAATTATTGAACCTACACATGTAGCACCAACCTCTATATGAAGTACATCTTTAAAGTTATCTGATTTGAATAAAGACCATTCTCTTTTGTTTTCACAAAAAAGTTTAGGAACAGATTTTAAAGCTATTGGATTTACAGAATAATAGTGTCCTTTTATATGATGATTTTCATATGGAATACCAGAATCTATAAAGTGAAATCTATGATAATCAGTAGGGCATAATCGTAATACAACGCATATTCCATTTTTATATTTACTAGCTACATTATCATCATTAATTAACTCTTTTAAACTATAAGTTAATCCCTTAATTTGAATTATATTATCTAAGTCAATATCCTCATAAGCAGTTATTCTTCCATCTCCTGGAGAGATTAATATATTATTATCTGAAGTTATTGGTCTAGCATCAAAATTTAATTCTCTTGTAAAGAAATCATTGAAAGAGTTAAATTCATTAATTTTCTTCTTCGACATAGTCATATCAATATTAAAGCTATTTACAAATGGTGAAATTTTGGATTTGCTTAGCTTTGTATCACAATACTTCCCATATAACTTAGAAAATAGTTTTTTCTTTGCGATAAGTTCAGTAATGGTTTTACCAACTGGTGATTCATAGGTCCATTCTATATATTTCTTTCCAGCGATAAGTTCTTCTTCATAAGATTTTGTAGTTCTATTATATACTTGAATCATAAATACAAATGTCAAAACTTTATGAAATAATTTAGAGATAATAGCTCTAAAGATTTATAATGTTACAGTTATGACAAGTATCCTCCATTTCTTATTTTAATTAGATATATCTAGTTAAATCTATAGAATAATTATTTAGTAAATAATATAGAAAAACTGATATAAATTGAATAAATTATGTGTAACATACATAGTTTATTTTTTACCTTAATATTAATTTTATCACAGATAATCAAAATTTCAAAAGTAAGATTATATGTACTGAAAGTTTCATTTTTGATATAAATAGTAATATGTAGAATTGTGGTTTAATAATGAACTAAATGATATAATATATTGATAATATTAGCATAAGTAATTATTGAAAAATGAGGAGAAATGTTATGAACAAAACAAAGAACTTGATTTTTAAATCTGCAATAAAAATATTTTCTGAATCTGGATACAGAGGTGCTACTATGGATGATATAGCTGCCAATGCTGGACTTGTAAAGGGGACATTATACTATCATTTTAAGAGTAAAGAGGAAATATTTAATTTCATTGTTGAGGAGGGATTGCAAATATTACAAAATCAAGTTATTGAAGTTCAGAATATGAATATAGGTCCTATTGAAAAATTAATAAAAATATGTAGAATACAATTAACATTTTTATATGGGTATACAGATTTTTTTAAAATAGTAATGAGTCAGTTGTGGGGGACTGAGCATAGACAGAATGAATTGCGTCATAAGATACGAAAGTATATAAATGAAATTGAAATTAATATAAGAACTTCAATGGAAATTGGGGAAATTAAAAAAGGAGATGTAGAACTTATTGCATTCCAATTTTTTGGATCACTATGTTCATCTGCAATATATGAATCTATACATATAGAGAAGATAAATTTAGAAGATATTATAGAGAGTACTATTAAGTTTACATTGAATGGATTAGGAATAGATATAAATAGATATATTTAAAATATGAAGTTTATATTTTAGATTCTAGATAAATATAATCAGTTTTAGTTTACACTGATGATTAAATATAAATAGGGATTGTATAGAGAGATATTTTTTATGAGTAGTATATATGATTATTACCAAATTGAATAAAATAACGAGGGAACTGGGGGGATACTAATGAAATTTTTAGCAAGTGATTTAGATGGAACGTTATTTAGAGAGAACAAAGTTTCAGAAAAGGATTTAGAAGCATTGAGGCGACTAAAAGCGTTTGGAAATAAGATAATAATTTCAACAGGAAGAAGTTTAAAAGGAGTAAATAGTATTTTAAAGGAATATCCATTTGAGTATGATTACTTGGTTATGTGTAATGGTGGAGTGATAATGGATAACAGAAACAATATTATACATGAGAAATCAATACCGAATAAAATACAGAATAGAATAATATCTGATTTTTATGATATAGGAGATTCCTTAATATATTATGATGATGGAAATGATACGTATATGATAGAAAATAAATCAGTTGATGTTTCAGGTGTAGATGCTGATTTTTTTAATCATTTTTCTAATAGGGTAACATTAGAAGAAGCATTGAGTAGTGTATCAGATTCACAAATTATGAGTGTGTTTAATGTATCTCAATCTATAGAAAAATCAGAATTGGTAAGAGAAAAATTAATAAATGAATATGATGAGTATATAGAAGCTTTTAGAAATCAAGTATTTGTAGATATAGTTCCGAAGAATTGTTCAAAAGGAAATGCAATTATGATGATTTTGGAAGATGAAAATAAAGGCGTTGATAGCTTATATACGGTCGGCGATTCAATGAATGATATTTCCATGTTTAAGATTACCAATAATAGTTATACATTTAATTCAGTAGAAGAACTAATTAAGCCATATGCTGATAATCTTGTAGATCATGTTTTTGAAGTAATAGAAGATATGCTAAGATAAAAGATTAATTTAGAGATTATAACTTATTCAGCAAATTAAATGGAAAATAATTTATTCAAGAAATATAAAAGTTCAGCAATTTATAGAAATGCTGAACTTTTTATTATAAGTATATTACATATAATTTTAATTTATATGGTTAAGTCATTATTTATTAGAATTAGAAAATTCTAAGTATTCATCAAATGTCATAGTTCTATCAACTATAGAACCATCATCTTTAATATCTATGATTCTATTTGCTATAGTTTGAACGAACTGATGGTCATGAGAAGCAAATAATATGTTACTGTTATAATCTTTCAAACCATTATTTACAGCTGTAATTGATTCAAGGTCAAGGTGATTCGTAGGTTGATCTAACATTAATACATTAGCATTAGAAAGCATCATTTTAGACAACATACATCTAACCTTTTCTCCTCCTGATAATACATTGGCTTCTTTTAATGCTTCCTCACCAGAGAATAACATTCTGCCTAGGAATCCTCTGATATAGCTTTCAGATTTTTCCTCTGAATATTGTCTAAGCCAATCTACTAAAGAAAGATTGCAATCGTCAAAGTATTTTGAGTTATCAGCTGGGAAGTATGCATTAGTTATAGTTATTCCCCATTTATATTCACCGCTATCTGGTTCCATTTCTCCAGATAATATTTTGAATAATGTAGTTACAGCTATTTCATTACCAATAAGAGCAATTTTATCACCTTTATTAACTATGAAATTCACGTTATCTAATACTTTAACACCATCTACTGTTTTTGATAAATCTTTAACCATTAATATATCATTACCAACTTCTCGTTCAGGTTTAAATCCTACAAATGGATATTTTCTACTTGATGGTTGAATATCATCTAAAGTAATTTTATCCAAAAGTTTTTTACGAGAAGTAGCCTGCTTAGATTTAGAAGCATTAGCACTAAATCTTGCAATAAAGTCCTGTAATTCCTTAATCTTTTCTTCCTTTTTCTTGTTTTGATCTTTTGACATTTGAAGAGCCAATTGACTTGATTCATACCAGAAGTCATAGTTACCTACATAAATTTTTATCTTTCCAAAGTCAACGTCAGCCATTTGAGTACAAACTGAATTTAAGAAGTGTCTATCATGCGATACAACTATAACAGTTCCATCAAAGTTACCTAAAAAGTCTTCTAACCAGTTTACAGCCTTTAAATCAAGACCGTTAGTAGGTTCGTCTAGAATTAGTATTCCAGGGTTACCAAATAATGCTTGAGCTAAAAGAACTTTAATTTTTTCTCCACCAGTCAATTCTGATACATTTTTAAAGTGAAGATCAGTTCCTATACCTAGTCCTTGTAAAAGCGAAGATGCTTCAGATTCTGCTTCCCAACCATTAAGTTCAGCAAATTCACCTTCTAATTCAGATGCTTTAATTCCATCTTCATCAGAAAAGTCAGGTTTAGCATAAATTTCATCTTTTTCCTTCATTATTTGGTATAGTCTTTCATTTCCCATTATTACGGTTTCTAGTACTTGAAAATTATCATACTTATAATGATCTTGCTTCAAGACAGACATTCTTGTGTTAGGAGCAATTATAACTTCACCAGTATTAGGTTCTACCTCACCTGATAATATTTTTAAGAATGTACTCTTTCCAGCCCCATTAGCACCAATAACTCCATAACAATTTCCTGGAGTGAATTTAAGGTTGACATCTTCAAAAAGCTTACGTCCACCAAATCTCAAACTAACATTTGATACGTTTATCAATATATTTCTACCTCATTTCTTCTTAATTGTAATAATGCACAATTAGGGAAAAAATCCTTTCTATCGTTAAAATATGTTATCATAAATTAATTTGGAATTTCATCCTTAATTGTGCATCGTATAAATAGTTTAACTACATGTTGCTTATTATATCATATAATTAATGATTTTTGCATTTTTAAGTATTTCTATAATTTTAAATTTTTGTATTATTAATTAATTAAAATTAATGTTATTTATAATTTTTGGTACTCCCAAAGCATTCATCTATTATTTTTTCACTCATACGTCTATAAAGATTACTCATGCTAACATATGCGCATATAAGCAGAAGTTTTTCTTCATAGTCTCCTAAAGAATTATCTTCATTACTTATTAGATTTGTAATATTATCATAAATTTTAGTCGAGGAAGATTTTAAATCATCTAAGTTTGAATCATATATATCAAGAAAGGATTGGTATATATCATGTAATGGATATTCTTCTTCTTTTTCAAAAGCATCAATTATGGGGCTCAAGATAGTTTTTATATCTGTAAGGGACAGTGCACCTTTTAAATTGTAAATTAACCCCATTAAAATAAGATGATTTTTAGTATACTTCTTATTTTTAATTTTCATTAAAAGATTACCTTTAGCGTAGTTATTAATCATAGTTTTAGTAAGAACTTTGTCATCATCATTTCTTTTAGTGTAGCTTAATTTACTTTCAAATAGCTGCATTACTTGATCCATATATAAATCAATTTCAGGAAAATCATTTAAGTTAATGTTATTAGATGATTTTTGTGAATTTATATATGTATCAATATTAAAGTCATTCATATAATTTCACTCCTCACATAGCAATAGAAACTATGTCATTATTATAATTTTAATATTATCGAAAAGAAGTAGATAATTCAAGCATTTATGGGTAAAATACTATTTAATAATATAAAATAAACAAAAATAGGGTTGCAATATGAAAAAATATATGAAATAATTCTAATATAGCAACACATAGTTATTAAAACTACGTGGGAATAAATGGGAGGGTAAAAGAATGGAGAAATATTTAAGAGAACCTATCAATGGATTAACTCATTTTATTGGAGCAGTTCTATCATTATTTGCATTAATAGCAATGTTAGTAAAGGTATATACAAGGGGAAGTTCTACAATAACATTTGTATCAGTTTTATTTTTCGGGATAAGTATGATTTTATTATATAGCGCATCAGCAACATATCACTCAGTAATAGCAAATGATAAAGTAATAAAAATTCTAAAACGGTTAGATCATTCTATGATATTTATCTTAATAGCAGGATCATATGCACCATTTTGTCTAGTGGCGTTAAATGGAAAGGTAGGAATAAATCTATTTCTAGCAGTAACAATATGTGCAGTAATTGGAATTGCATTTAAATTATGTTGGGTAACTTGTCCTAGATGGCTAAGCAGTAGCATGTATATAGGAATTGGGTGGTTTGCAATATTTGCTATATATCCAATGTCTCAAGTTTTATCTTCAGTAGGATTATTATGGTTAGTTCTTGGAGGGATAATGTATACAATAGGTGGGATAATATACGCATTAAAATCAGATAAAATAAAAGTATGGTTATTTGGAAGACATGAAATATTTCATATATTTATTATGTTGGGAACTCTTTGTCATTTTATTTGTGTATTTGTATATATAATTTAAATCAGAATTTTAAGTTGCATTAATCTAGTAGATTATATAGGGGATAAAAGAAATACTTATTTTAATAAATTTAGTATTTCTTTTATCCTTATTTTTATAAAAACATAATTATATTTATATAGAACTAGATGTTTTATTATAAAACAGCTTTTAAAACTTGATAAGATATATTAGGTATAGTAAGATAAATTATAAAGAATAAATAGACTTTAAGGGGATGGAAAAATGGGCTTTCGTCAAAGGTTAAAAGATGCTAGTAGAATAGTAGTAAAGGTTGGATCATCAACATTAACTTATGATAATGGAAATATTAATTTAAGTAGAATTGAAAAGCTAACGCGTGTATTATCTGATGTAGTTAATTCAGGTAAGCAGGTTACGCTTGTTACATCAGGTGCAGTTGCTGTTGGTGTTAATAAATTAAAATTGAAAGAAAAGCCCGAAAGCATAAGAGAAAAGCAAGCAGTAGCAGCAGTTGGACAATGCGAACTAATGCATATATATAGTAAATTTTTTGGAGAATATAGCCATGTGGTTGGGCAAGTGTTACTCACAAGAGATGTAGTAGAAGATGATCATATTAGGGAAAATGTATGCAATACATTTGAAACTTTATTAGATAATAAGATAATTCCTATAGTAAATGAGAATGATACAGTTTCAATAGATGAAATTGAGAATATAGTTAGATTTGGTGATAATGATAATTTATCGGCAATAGTTGCATCATTAATTAACGCAGATTTGTTAATAATTTTATCTGATATAGATGGGTTCTATGATTCAGACCCAAGGAATAATGAGAGTGCAAAATTACTAAATGAAGTTAGAGAAATAACTCCTGAGTTAGAAGAGTGCGCTGGAGGTGCAGGATCAAATCTAGGAACTGGTGGAATGATCACAAAACTATCAGCAGCTAAAACATCTACAAAAGCAGGTGTAGATATGATTTTAGCGAATGGAAGTGAACCAGATATAATAATAGATATTTTGAATGGTGAAGAAATAGGAACTTTATTTGTATCATAGATAAAATCAGAAATGGGGGCTAAAAATGAGTGAGTTAATAATTAAAGGACAAAATGCTAAGAATGCTTCTTATGATCTTGGTATTGCATCAACAAAGCAAAAAGATGATGCACTTATGATTATGGCAGAAGAGTTGATAAAGGCAAAAGGAGATATAATATCAGCTAATAAGATAGATTTGGATGCGGCAGTATTGAAAGGTACTTCAAAAGCTATGCTAGATAGATTAGCACTTACAGATGAAAGAATAGAAGGTATGGCAGCAGGGCTTAAAGATGTTATAAAACTTCAAGATCCAATAGGTGAAGTAATATCTATGTGGCAAAGACCTAATGGATTACAAATAGGTCAGAAGAGAGTACCGTTAGGAGTTATTGGAATAATTTATGAAGCAAGGCCTAATGTAACTTGCGATGCAGCAGGACTTTGTATAAAGACTGGAAATGCTGTTATTCTAAGAGGCGGAAGTGAAGCTATTAATTCTAATAAAGCTATAGTTAAGGCATTAACAAAAGGAATTGAAAGATCTGGTTTGCCTAAGGCTTCAGTACAGCTAGTAGAAGATACAAGTAGAGAAGTCGCAACTGAAATGATGAGATTAAATGAGTTTATAGATGTTCTTATTCCAAGAGGTGGAGCAGGATTAATTCAAGCTGTTCTTAAAAATGCTACTGTTCCAGTTATAGAAACAGGAACAGGTAATTGTCATATATATGTAGATAAAGACTGCGATTTTGAAATGGCAAAAAACATTGTTGTTAATGCAAAAGCATCAAGACCTTCTGTTTGTAATGCAGCTGAAAAGTTACTTGTAAATGAAAAGATAGTGGATGACTTTTTGCCGATAGTAGTTAAGGCCTTAAGAGAAAATGGTGTTGCTGTTAAAGGTGATGAAGTATCACAATCTGTAATTAACGACATTGAGAAAGCCGCTGAAGAGGATTGGGGAAAAGAATATTTAGATTATATAATTGCCGTAAAAGTGGTTAAAGATGTAGATGAAGCAATTTCTCATATAAATAAATATGGAACAGGGCATTCGGAAGCAATTATTACAGAGAGTTATAAAAACTCACAAAAGTTTTTACAAAGAGTTGATGCAGCAGCTGTATATGTTAACGCATCAACAAGATTTACAGATGGTTCAGAGTTTGGTTTTGGTGCTGAAATAGGAATAAGCACTCAAAAGTTACATGCTAGAGGTCCAATGGGACTTAAAGAATTAACAACAATTAAATATATTATTTATGGAAATGGCCAAATAAGATAATACAGAGAATATAAAGAATATTATTGCATGATATTCTTTATATTATAATAATTAAAGATAATAAATTAATATTTTCATCAATAAATCAACATAATTAAGTATTGCCAAGGAAATAATCTTAAAATATATAAAGTGTGTTGTAATAATATGTAAATGTTTATATGATAAAATAATAATATTAAATAGACTTTATAACTATAAAAAAGTATAGTATAATCCAATGTGAAAACGTATCAAATGGATCTGAAAAGGGGGATGACAATTGTGAAAATAGCATTAATAGCACATGACAAAAAGAAGGAAGATATTATTGAATTTTCAAAGAAGTATAAGGATGTACTAGCTAAATATGAGCTAGTTGCTACAGGAACAACTGGAACGAAGATATCAGAAGCAACAGGTCTTGAAGTTAAGAGATATTTATCTGGTCCATATGGAGGAGATCAACAATTAGGTGGTCGTATTGCAGAGGGAAAGATTGATCTAGTAATATTTTTTACAGATCCATTGACAGCGCAACCTCATGAACCAGATGTATCAGCATTGCTTAGAGTTTGTAATGTACATAATGTAGCTGTTGTTACTAATATAAAAACAGCAGAACTTATAATTAAACAATTTTAAATTATGGACAAACTAGTTAAAATCATATATACAAAAAAAACAAAATGTACTTATCAAATGATAAGTACATTTTTAGAAAAAGTAGTGTTAAATTTGAGATAGGTCAATTCAGAATTAACTGTAACTGCCTAAATTTTCTGAATATTTTATTATTTATATGATAACATAAATTATATAAATTTGCAATTAGCAATCATTTGTGTATAAATGGAGTATGAACATGATTATAATTCTAAGGTAATAGCAAGGAAATATAGCTTGTAAACTAATAGAATATCTTAGAAGGAAGGATTATAATGACTGATTTAAACAGATACACATTAATAACTGGTGGTAGTGACGGAATTGGATTTGAGTTAGCAAAGATCTATGCTAAAAATAAAGATAATTTAATTATTATAGCAAAAGACGAAATTAAGCTAAGGAATGCTAAAAGTAGGCTTGAAGATGACTATGGAGTAATTGTAGAAATAATTCAATGTGACCTATCTGTGGATAAAGGTTATAAAAAGATAATAGAAGTTGTGGAAGAAAAGAATTTAATTGTGGATAATTTAATAAATAATGCAGGCATAGGCTGCTTTGGTTTTTTTCATGATTTAGAAGAGGGACTTGAAGAAAAGATAATAAATATAAATATTACAGCATTGACTATGCTTACAAAATACTTTTCTAAAAAGATGGTTGAGAGAAGACATGGAGGCATCTTAAATGTGGCATCAACAGCAGCATTTATTGGTGGTCCTAAAATGTCTATATATTATTCAAGCAAGGCATATGTTTTATCATTAACAGAAGCAATTCATGATGAGTTGAAAGATTTGGGAATCAGGGTAAGTTGCCTTTGCCCTGGGCCTGTAAGGACATCATTTCAAGAGAAGGCTGGTATAAAAAAATCACAAAGATCTAAAAGATATTTAATGAATGCTAGTGATATAGCAAAATGTGCTTACAGAGAATTTTCAATGGGCAAGACAATAATTATTCCAGGATATAAAAATAAGTTGTTGATTTTAGGAAATAAATTAATCCCTAGAGCGTTAGGAAGAAGAATTATATTAAAGAATAATAGTTAGTATTTATATTAGCTATTATTCTTTTTTTTATATAAATATGCATGTATTATATCAATTTAAGTATAGAATTATCATAATAAATATTTAGTTACTTAATTAGGATACATATTTTAATTCACATATAATTAAGGATTAATCTACAAAAGGAATTATTTGAATTAATGGTATATTTATATCTAAAATAAAAAAAATATATGAATAAAAATTCAAATAAGTGTATTTTTATACTTTATATAATCTTATTTTTATGATAAGATTTATATATTGAATAAATTAAAAATAAATAAGCAATAGACAATAAGTAATAAATAAAAATAATTATATTAAATATTAAACTATCCTTAAATTATCTTGACACAGGATTATCTATCAACTAGAATAGTTAGAAAGAGAAATTTTAAAAGTTAAGATACACTTTAACTTGGTCCTGTGAGGCCAAAAAGGGAAGCATAACTATGATATTTGAAAGCTGAATGAAAAATTTCATAGCTTATTTTTTGAATTCAAATATTTGTATGGTATATCACAGGATAGTGAAGAGATCAGGTTTTCTGAAATCTCTTTATTATCCTTTTGTTTTATATTAAACAAAAATTCATAAGGTGTAGTTTTAGCAAAAATATATTTGTAGGAGGCTTAAGTATGAAAGCAAAGCTTATATTAGAAAATGGCATGATTTTTGAAGGAAAAGCTTTTGGATATCTAAAAGAAAGCGTTGGAGAAGTAGTATTTACAACTGGAATGACAGGTTATCAAGAAGTACTTACTGATCCATCTTATTACGGACAAATAGTAACGATGACTTACCCTTTAATAGGGAATTATGGGATAAACCTTGAAGATATGGAGTCTGATTCAATAAAAGTAAGGGGTTTTATTGTTAGAGAAAAATGTAATATGCCAAGTAACTTTAGATGTGAATTAGAACTTGAAGATTTTTTAAAACAAGGAAAAGTTATTGGATTGGAAGGAATAGATACAAGAGCTTTAACTAAGGTTTTAAGAAATAGTGGTACTATGAGAGGAATTATCGCACTAGAAGATGTTGACGATGAATATGTGAAAGAAAAAATAGCAGGATTTTCTACTAAGGAAGCTGTAAAGACTGTTACAACAAATAAGTCTTATGTAGTTGAAGGAACAGGAAAACATATTGCGGTTATGGATTTTGGCATAAAGACTAATATAATAAGAAATTTCAAAAAGAGAGGCTGCAAATTGACTATATTCCCAGCAACAGCAACAGCAGAAGATGTTTTAAATGTTAATCCAGATTTAATATTTCTATCTAATGGACCTGGGGACCCAGAAGATTTAGACTTTGCCATAGAAAATATTAAAAAATTAGTTGGGAAGAAACCAATAACAGGTATTTGCTTAGGGCATCAATTATTGGGATTAGTGTTAGGTGGTAAAACTACTAAATTGAAGTTCGGACATAGGGGATGCAATCATCCTGTTAAAGATTTAGAAGCTAATATTGTGCATATAACTTCGCAAAATCATGGGTATGTAGTAGAGAAGTTACCAGATGACATGGAAGTTACTCACGTTAATATAAATGATGGAACTGTAGAAGGAATGAAACATAAGACTTTACCAATATACTCAGTTCAATTTCATCCAGAAGCATCAGCGGGTCCAAAAGACAGTGAATATATATTTGATAAGTTCTTAGAATATGCACTATAGGAGGTTTTAGTAAAATGCCATTAAATAAAGATATAAAAAAAGTTTTAGTTATAGGATCAGGTCCGATAGTCATAGGTCAAGCAGCAGAGTTCGATTACTCTGGAACTCAAGCTTGTGAAGCATTAAAATCAGAAGGTATAGAAGTTGTACTTGTAAATTCAAACCCTGCAACAATAATGACTGATAAAGAAGTTGCAGATAAAGTTTATTTAGAGCCATTAACATTGGAATTTGTTGAAAAAGTAATAGCTAAGGAAAGACCAGACAGCTTACTTGCAGGAATGGGTGGTCAAACAGGGCTTAACCTCGCAGTAGAATTACATGATTCTGGTATATTAGAAAAATACAATGTAAAAGTAATCGGAACCTCTATTGCATCAATTAAAGAAGGTGAAGATAGAGAGTTATTTAGAGATATGATGAATAGAATTGGGGAACCAGTTATAAAGAGTGAAATTGTAACTGACTTGGCTGCAGGTTTGGAGTTTGCTAATAAGATTGGTTATCCAGTTATAGTTAGACCAGCTTATACATTAGGAGGATCTGGCGGTGGTATCGCTGATGATGAAGAACAGCTTAAAACCATATTAGAATCAGGACTTCAGTTAAGCACAATTGGTCAAGTTCTACTTGAAAAGAGTGTTAAGGGTTGGAAAGAAGTAGAGTACGAAGTAATGAGAGACTCTTATGGAAACTGTATTACTGTATGTAATATGGAAAATATAGATCCAGTTGGTATACACACTGGAGATAGTATAGTTGTAGCTCCATCACAAACTCTTTCAGATAAAGAATATCAAATGCTTAGAACAGCATCAATAAATATAATAAATGCAGTTGGAATTGAAGGTGGATGTAATGTACAGTTTTCATTAAATCCAAATAGTTTTGAATATGCAGTTATAGAAATAAATCCGAGAGTTTCAAGAAGTTCAGCACTAGCATCAAAAGCAACAGGATATCCTATTGCAAAACTTGCTGCTAAAATAGCTCTTGGATATGGATTAGACGAAATAAAAAATGCTGTTACACAAAAAACATATGCGTGTTTCGAACCAACACTTGATTATGTTGTAGTAAAAATACCAAAATGGCCTTTCGATAAATTCTTTGGTGCTGACAGAGAACTTGGAACAAAAATGATGGCAACTGGCGAAATTATGGCTATTGGAGCTAATTTTGAGCAAGCGTTCTTAAAAGGAATTAGAAGTTTAGAAATAGGGAAATATTCATTAGATCATAATAAATTTAAAGAATATAGTATTTCAAAATTAAAGAGCATAGTAATGAAACCAGATGATGAAAGAATCTTTGCATTAGCTGAGATGATAAGAAGAGATTACATGATAGATAGAATAAATAAAATTACTGGAATCGATATGTTCTTCTTAGAAAAAATAAAGTGGATAGTTGAAGAAGAACAAAGATTAAAATTAAGTAAAATAGAAGATTTAGATAAGGAATGGTTACATCATTTAAAGAAAAAAGGTTTTTCTGATAAAGCTATAGCTGATATGTTAAAGGTTAGCCCAGACGATGTATACAGATTAAGAGACATATGGAGTATAAAGCCTTCATATAAAATGGTTGATACTTGTGGAGGAGAATTTGAAGCATTATCTCCATATTATTACTCAACTTATGAGCAATATGATGAAGTAGAAGTATCAAATAATAAAAAAGTTATAGTTATAGGTTCAGGTCCAATAAGAATAGGGCAAGGTATTGAATTCGACTACGCTTCAGTACATTGCGTAAAAGCGCTAAAGAAACTTGGAATTGAAACTATTATAGTTAATAATAACCCAGAAACAGTAAGTACTGATTTTGATGTATCAGATAAATTATATTTTGAGCCATTAACAGAAGAAGATGTTTTAAATATAATAGAAAAAGAAAAGCCAGATGGTGTAATACTTCAATTTGGTGGTCAAACAGCTATTAAGCTTGCAAACTTCTTAAAAGAACAAAATATAGTAACACTTGGAACTACAGCAGATCAAATAGATATGGCTGAAGATAGAGAAAAGTTTGATGAATTACTAGAGAGATTAGGAATATCAAGACCAAAAGGTAAAGGAATATGGTCTTTAGAAGAAGGATTAGAAGAAGCTAGGAGATTAAAGTTCCCAGTACTTGTTAGACCTTCATATGTAATTGGTGGTCAAGGGATGGAAATAACTCATGATGAAGAAGAGTTAACATACTATTTAGAAAATGCTTTCGCTAAAGATAGCAAAAATCCAATACTTATAGATAAATATCTAATGGGTAGAGAAATAGAAGTAGATGCTATATCAGATGGAGAGGATATTTTAATACCTGGTATTATGGAGCACCTAGAAAGAGCTGGAGTTCATTCGGGGGATAGTGTAACTATGTACCCAAGCCAAAATATCTCTGATAAAATTAAAGCTGATGTATTAGAGTATACTAAAAAATTAGCATTAGCAATTGGGATAAAGGGTATGATAAATATTCAATTCATAGAATTTGAAGGAGAATTATATGTAATTGAAGTTAATCCAAGAGCATCAAGAACAGTCCCATATATAAGTAAGGTAAGTGGAGTTCCAATAGTAGATTTAGCTACACAAGTAATGCTTGGCGCTAAATTAAAGGACTTGGGATATGGAATAGATGTATATAAAGAACCTGAACTAGTTTCAGTTAAAGTTCCAGTGTTCTCAACTCAAAAATTACCTAATGTTGAAGTAAGCTTAGGACCTGAAATGAGATCAACAGGAGAAGTTTTAGGAGTTGGTAGAAACATAAAAGAAGCACTTTACAAAGGATTTGTTGGAGCATATATGTATCCTTCAAAGGAAAAAGGAAAAATACTTGCTACAATAAATAAGCATGATAAAGCAGAATTCCTACCAATAGCAAAAGATTTAGCATCAGTAGGATACAAATTTATTGCAACATCCGGAACTTGCGCTTTATTGAAGGAAGCAGGTATAGAAGTAGAAGAAATAAGAAAGATAGATGAAGAAGAACCAAATATTTTAGATATAGTTAAAAACAGAGAAGTAGACTTAGTTGTAAATACTCCAACAAAAGGAAATGATTCAAAAAGAGACGGTTTCTTAATAAGAAGAGCAGCAGTTGAGAGGAACTTAGGAGTAATTACCGCATTAGATACATTAAGAGCCATTGCAGATGTTGAACTTGAGAAGTTTGATGAGAATAAGGATTTAGAAGTATTCAATATAGCAAAATAAAAATTAATGAGTTAAAGCAGTATTAAAGAGACTAATCAAATTACTGCACTTATTAAAAATTAAAACTAGGATATGACAGATGGTATCCTAGTTTTTTTTATGAAATATATTAGTTAAAAGGAAACATTGACAAGTGAACATATGTTCTGTATAATACAATTAATGAACATATGTTTGCTAAGGAGATGTGTATTATGAACGAATCGGGAAATTTTTTTGTTAAGTTAAACTGTAAAAGCATTGATAATATTAGAAGCTTGATTATAGATAAACAGAGTAATTACATAAAACAACAAGAAAAATACATAATGTGTGCTGGAAAGTATGATAAAAATGGTTGGACGTTAGTTTTTAGAGCTAAAAGTTTTAAAGAGGCTGAAGAACTGGCAAATTTGAATCCATTTCTAAATAGAAGAAGCATAAATTAAGTACATAAGATCTAGATGAATTTTCATACTATATATCTAAAATTTTATTAATTAGCTAGTAAAAAATTAAAGAATATATAAAAAATAAGCTACGAAATTTTATAATTTAGTAGCTTATTTTATATTTCATATTTTATATCTGAAATAACAATTGAAAGATTCTCTATTAAATTTACTTTAGAACCAACTTTATTGGGATAATCGCTTTTAAGTATTTTTATAGTTGGTCTTAATGGAAAGTTAGGCATAGTCTCCTCAACTACTCCTATATCACCATTACTAAGGCTTACAATTGTTCCTTGAGGGAACGGGATAACAATCTTACAGAATACGTTAAGCATATCATGATCAAAGAGTGTTCCGGCATTTGACATTAAGTATTCGAGTGCATCACTAGGACACATAGCTCTTTTATAAGGTCTGTCAGAAGTTAATGCATCATAAACATCTGCAATACTTACAATTCTAGCGAGATAGCTAATTTTATTGCCAGATATACTATTAGGGTAACCTAATCCATCAAATCTTTCATGATGTTGCAGAACTATAAGCTTGATATGAGAACTTAAACTAAAAAAGTTATTCAAAAATTTATATCCATATAGAGAATGATTTTTTATCACTTCAAATTCTTCAGGTGTTAATTTACCTGGCTTTTGAAGAATTTCACTTGGAATAAATGATTTTCCTATATCATGAATTAGCGCACCAATGCAGAGATAAGTTAGATTACGCTTAGATAAATTTAAGCTGATTCCAAGTATAAGTGATATTACAGCAACATTTACACAATGAGCATAAGTATAATTATCCATGCTCTTTATATCAACTAAAGAAATCAGTATATTTTTATTTGATAAAACATTGTCTAATAACTCTTCTGCTATATTAGTAATTGAATTGAAATATTGTTGTTCTTGCTTTGTATACTCACTAATACTTCTCTTTTCAAATTTATGAACAGAAGCTATTCTTTCTATATCAGAGAATGTTTCTTTAATTACAGATATAGACTTTTGTCTTAATTCTGGCTTTATAACATCTTCAATTTCAGCAGAACTATAGTCATCAATTATATATAAAGAGAATATTTTATATTCCTTAATTTTTTGTAACATAATATCGTTTAACAGAATACCAGCTCTAAGTAGACATCTACCATCAGGGGTGTATATGTCTTTGCCTAGCAATGAATTTTCTCTTACACATTCAATTGGAATTAATCGCATGATTATACCTCACCAAATTAATAATAATCATTATATCATAAATAACATGTAAATTTATACAATGATAATGCAAAAATCTTAAAATAATATCTAAAATTCGCATATATATGAAAATATTTTTTATATAAAAAGACGTTTACTTTGAATGATATAGAGTTTTTTGATAAAATTATATTTAATAATCCAATAAAAAGGTTATGTAAATTAAGTTAATATTTCATAATTCACTTAATTATCAACATGAGTAGATGAAAACCAGAAATTATAGACATTGGATAAATAAAGTAATAAAATATTTGTAGATAAAATATATTAAAGAATAATAAATCGGATTTATGTTCACTTTTTTATATTGTAATTTTAAATATTAGTTAATATTTAAGATTCAACCAAAGTTATTTCTAGATGTGAAATGTAGTTTCATATATCTGATTAGTTATTTGTGAATACCTAAATATTTGAAAAAATGGAGTGAGGACGTTTTGAATATAAAAACTGACCCCATAGGATTTTTTGATTCAGGGGTAGGAGGTTTAAGCGTGATGAGAGAAGCAGTATCTATCATGCCTAATGAAAACTTTATATATTTCGGAGATTCAAAGAATGCACCCTATGGAACTAAGAAAGTAAGTGAGGTAAGAGATCTTACAATTGATGCTGTGGAGTTTTTACTAAGTAAAAATGTTAAAGCGGTTGTGATAGCCTGCAATACTGCAACTAGTGCAGCAATAGAAGAGATTAGAAGTAAATATAAACAGATGTCTATAATAGGAATAGAGCCAGCATTAAAGCCAGCTGTTAAGTTAAATAGAAAAGGTCAAATAATAATAATGGCAACGCCTATGACATTGAGAGAAAAGAAATTTAAATTATTAATGGATAAATATAAAAATGAGGCTGATATAATATCATTACCATGTGCAGGGCTAGTAGAATTTATAGAACAGGGAATAGTAGAGGGCGAAGATCTAGAGTATTACTTAAAGGAAAAGTTCAAAAGTTACTTAGATAATGATATAAGCTCCATAGTTCTTGGATGTACTCATTATCCATTTATAAAAAAGGCTTTATCAAATGTTATTGGAGAGGAAATACCTCTTATTGATGGTGGATTGGGTACTGCTCAAGAATTGAAGAGGAAATTAATTGAAAGTGGTTTACTAAATGATTCCAAAGAAAAGGGGAATATAGAAATTTGTAATTCAATAAATGATGATAAAGTGATAGATTTTTGTTATAGTTTAATTAATTTTAAAATATAAATATGATTCAGATTTATCAAAATATATAATATAAGGATGAATTTAAATTTACATTTTAGATAATAATACTAATTAAGATTGATATCGAGAGGAGAATATTTAAAGATGAAGAATCCAATTATTACGATGACTATGGAAAATGGTGGAGTTATAAAAGCAGAATTATATCCTGAGGTAGCACCAAATACAGTGAGAAATTTTGTAGACTTAATCAATAGAGGATTTTATGATGGTTTAATATTTCATAGAGTTATTCCAAATTTCATGATTCAAGGGGGATGCCCAGAAGGAACAGGTATTGGTGGTCCAGGATATTCAATAAAGGGAGAGTTTACAGGCAATGGTTTTAAGAATACTTTAAAACATACAAGAGGAGTATTATCAATGGCTAGAGCTATGCATCCAGATTCAGCAGGAAGCCAATTTTTCATTATGGTAGCTGATGCTCCACATTTAGATGGCCAGTATGCATCATTTGGTAAGGTTATTGAAGGAATGGATGTAGCCGATAAGATTGTTGCACAAAAAGCTGATATGTCAGATAGGCCTTATGAAGATCAAGTAATAAAAAGTGTTACAGTAGATATGCAAGGGGAAGAAATAAAAGAGCCTGAAATAATTGAAGAGTAAAAAATACCATTCTACAAGACTATAGTAAATAAAAAGAAGAGAGGTGTCATGGATGGCTACAAATAATAAATGTATATTAGCGTATGGATTAAAAGAGGATGAAATTAAGAAAATTAAGAGTCAGAATATTAAAGTTATAGAAATTAATAATAATATGACTTTAATGACATTAGAAGATATAATTAATGGAAACAAAAATGAAGATTCTTACGATGAAATGCAGTTGAGTGAAAAGGCACTAATTTTCAATGGATTTAAGGATGAACAATTGAAAGTTACTATTAGATATATTAGAAGCTTTATTCAAGGTGGAGTACTTGCTGTATCTACAGCACAGAATTACAAGTGGACTTTTAAATATCTATTAGAGCACTTAATTGAGGAAAGAGAATGGTATAAAGAACAACAAAAGGGGAGAAAGTAAAGTGAGTCGTGTAGGAGAAAATATAAAACAAGCTAGAGAAAAGAGCGGACTTACAGTTAAAGCTTTAGCTAAAAAACTGGGTGTAGCAGAAAAATATTTAAATGAAGTTGAAATGGGAAGAAAAGTTGCACCTGAATCATTAATAGATAAAGCAGGCAAGGTATTAAAAGCTGATTTAAATGATATAAGCATGGTTGTTACAGATGAAGTATTGATGGAAGAAAGAAAAACTTTAAAGGAAATTCCTAAAAGAAATGTAGAAAGTTCAGAAATTTGGACAGATGCTTTCTCATCAGTACTTAGAAGTGTTCCAATATATGATTATTCACTATCTAATAAAAAGGGTTCTAAAGAGATGCCTATTCATTCAAATAAAATCGAGAATTATCCTCAAGATAAAGTATTTTATTTAGAAATTGAAGATGATGAAATGAATGGATTTAGAATGCTAAAGGGTGATGTTGCATTTGCACATGCTGTGAAGGATATAAGTAATAGCGGATTTTTCTTAATAGATTATAAGGGGAAAAGAAAAGTAAGACAAATAAAGGTATTAGGTAATTCTAAATTACTTTTAGTAAGCAATGCTGGAAGTCTTCTTACTGAAACCATGGAATTAAAAGAAGTAGATGTAATTGCTAAATTAGAAAGACTAGAGATTACATTATAAACAACTAATGTAAGAACTCTTATATTGAAGAATTAAAGCGTAGGTAGAAACAGAGAATAATTGAATTTTTCAGTTATTCTCTGTTTTTGTTACATTAAAACATTTAATTGCATAGTATATCTATGAATATATTAAATTAAGGTGTGGTAATTATGCCTGAATTGGAGACGCAAATATCTTCAAAGGTAGATGCATCAATAGGATTATTAACTAATGTTCCAAAAGCTATATTAGATGAGTTGGGTTATAAGTATCAGAGTCAGGGTAACAATGTGGAGCTCACTATTTTATATAGAGATACTCAAGAACAAACAAAATCATTTGTTGAAAGCTTAGGAGGAACTTTTCAGGATTTGGGATTTAACTTTGCTGTTGTTAATATACCCAGAGATAAATTAGAACAGTTATCAATGAGTAATTCTATTCAATATATAGAATTACCAAAGAACTTATATGAGCAAGACCAAGAAAGTAATAGGGCATCCTGTATACTTCAATTGGCTCCAGATTTTGATGTTTCAGGCGAAGGGGTATTAGTCGGGTTTGTAGATTCGGGGATAGATTATACTCACCCTGCCTTTATGGATTCCACCGGAACATCCACTAGAATAGAGTACATTTATGATTTAAGTACAGGGGGAAATGTATATAATAAGCAAATGATAAATGAAGCAATAAAATCCAATAATCCCTTCTCAGTAGTTCCATCAATAGACAATAGTGGACATGGAACTCACGTTGCAGGAATCGCATGTGCTGGGGGAAGAATAAATCCGATGTATAGAGGAGTAGCTCCTAATTCGTCTATAGCAATGGTTAAAGCTGCTAGGGGAACTGCAATCCTAAGCTCTCAGATTATGCAGGGAATCAAATTTCTTATAGATAAAGGTAAAGAACTGAATATGCCGCTAGTTATTAGCATTAGTCTTAGCACTAATGATGGAGCACACGATGGAAGCAGCTTACTAGAGCAATACATTAGGACGATATCTAATTTAGAAAGAGTATCTATTGTTATTGCGGCAGGAAATGAAGGTGATGCAGGTCATCATGTTGGCGGGCAATTAGTTAAAACACAAAGGCAAATTTTTAATATAGCAAGCGAAGAAAGATCAATAGTAATGAATTTTTATAAGACAATATTGCCTAATATATCAGTTAATATAATAAATCCAACAAGCCAAGGAACTGGAAATATTAATATACAAGAAGGTTATATCCAAGGAACAATAGGGAGTGATAGATATGATATATATGTATCTGGACCTAAACCTTTTGAATTGAATAGTGAAATCAGAATAATTCTTTCTGCTAGATCTGGCTTTCTTGTTGAAGGTGTATGGACATTAGAAATAAATGTTACGAATGAATACTTAGGAGCATATTCAATATGGCTTCCAGTTTTAGAAGGATTAAATCCTGCAACTAAGTTTTTAGAACCTAATCAATATAATACGCTTGGCATACCAGCAACAGTAGATAATATAATAGCTGTAGGAAGTTATAATTATAGAACCAATAATTTATCATCATTCAGTGGAAGAGGTGCACAAGATCAGAATATAGTAAGACCTGATTTAGTAGCTCCAGGAGAGGATATTGCAGGGCCGGTACCAAATGGTGGATATGATAATAAAACAGGTACATCAATGGCTACTCCTCAAGTGGCTGGAATATGTGCATTAATGATGCAATGGGGAATAGTTAAAGGAAATGATCCATATTTGTTTGGTCAAAGGTTAAAATATTATTTATTAAGAGGAGCTAGAAGAAGACGTACAGATGTGACATATCCAAATCCCTCATGGGGATATGGTGAAGTGTGCATATTCAACAGTTTAAGAGCGTTACAAAATGATTTAAATGCCATTTTGACTAGAGGAAATATAAATTCAAGAGATATACAGGTAACAAATAGCATACCTAATAAATATAATATTCTGAGAAAAAATATAAAGAGGGAAGTTATGGAGAATACGAGTAGTGGAAATACCTCAACAAATATCGGTAGGTTAAAGATTCAATGTTTCAGGGGGGAGGATTATATTCCAATTGATGGAGCCAGAATAACGGTAAGAACACCACAAGGATCTGAAAATGTTAATAGTATTCAGCTAGTTACAGATTCAGTTGGATTGACACAAATAATTGAATTGGCAGCACCACCTTTAGAATATTCTTTAAACCCTAATAGCAACCAAGTGCCTTACAGCTTATATGATATAACAGTTGAAAGAGATGGATTTAATCCTATAGTAATAAGGGGATGTCAAGTATTTCCGACACAAGTTGCCTATCAGATTTGTAATTTGACAAGTAACTCAGGAAGGGGAATGATGAGACAAGAGGTTATAAATATACAACCAAATACCTTAAATGGAAATTTCCCACCTAAAATACCAGAGGATCCAGAAAAGCAGTTACCTCTACCAAGTTCAGGAGTTGTATTACCTCAACCAATAGTTCCAGAATACATTATTGTACACCAAGGGGGACCAAATGATCCATCAGCGCCAAATTATAAGGTACCTTTTAAAGACTATATTAAAAATGTTGCTTCCAGTGAAATATACTCAACTTGGAATGAATCTGCTATAAGAGCAAATATATTCTGCATTGTATCATTTACACTAAATAGAATTTATACTGAATGGTATAGAGGAAAAGGAAAGAATTTTGATATTACTAGTTCAACAGCTTATGATCACGCATTTAATTATGGAAGAAATATTTACGACAGTATAAGTGCTATTGTAGATGAAATATTTTCTACTTATATAAGGAGAGTTGGAGCTAAACAACCACTTTTGACACAATATTGTGATGGAAAGAGTGTTACTTGCCCTCAGTGGTTAAGTCAATGGGGAAGTCAGCAATTAGCTCAACAAGGAATGGTTCCATATGATATTTTGAGAAATTATTATGGAAATGATATCGAATTAACTACAGCTGAAAAAGTTTCTGGAAGCCCACAGTCATACCCAGGTGAACCGCTTACTATAGGATCTTCAGGTCCAGCAGTAAGAACTATTCAGAATCAATTGAATAGAATAGCTAGAAATTATCCTTTGATACCTAAGGTTGCTGAGGATGGACAGTTCAATCAAAAGACAGCAGATGCAGTTAAAACATTTCAACAGATATTTACATTACCACAAACTGGGGTTGTTGATTATGCAACATGGTATAGAATATCAGATATTTATGTTGGAGTATCAAGAATAGCAGAGCTTAGAGATTCTTCAAATTTAAGAAGCACACTTGGAATGAATGAATTTATACCTCCGATTATACCAGGTTTAGATAATAAAAGAGGAATCCCTAAATTTTATTATTAGAATTATATTAGAATGTTTTTTAGATTTAGAAGCAGTTCCCATTTTCTCTACCAGCTATATTATATAGCTGCGATTAGAATAGGAGCTGCTATAATTAATGGAATTATTAGAGGTTATATGTATGATAAAATTTATTTTTCTATTCCTTCTAGATTAAATTCAGGAATGAAATCAGAGATGTTAGCACCTTCATCTTGTATAAATCCATTAACTACGCCAATATCTAAAGCATAATTGATTAGGCTGTCGTAGTGTTTTGGATTAAGTTTCTTATTTATTTCTGGATAATCGCAAGCATTAAACATAGGAATATATTGATTCATTAAGCTTATATAAATATCGGTTTTATATCTATTATATAGAATATCTATTATCTTTTTTGAATCAAAAAGGAGTCCAGGAAGCATTAGGTGTCTTACAATAACTCCTTTTAGTATATTTCCTTTTGAATCAAACTTGGGAGTGCCAACTTGTCTTAGCATTTCATCTATTATGTTAATAGTATTGGAAGCATAATCATTAACTTTAGAGTATTTTAGAGAATATTTATTATCAAAATATTTGAAGTCCGGCAAATAAACATCAATATATCCATCTAATAATTTTATAGTTTCAATAGAATCATAACTATTGGTATTATAAAGAACTGGGATAGTTAAATTATTTTTTTTAGCTATTTTTAAGGCTTCAATTATCTGAGGAACATAATGGGTAGGAGTCACTAAGTTAATGTTGTTTGCACCTTTTTCCTGAAGTTCTAGAAAAATCTCGGAAAGTCTTTCAATAGATATTTCTGCACCAACAACTGATGTACTTTTATTAAAGTCAGAACAAGACGAATTAGCATTAATCCCCTGACTTATATTATAGTTTTGGCAAAATACGCATTTTAAATTACAGTGAGAAAAAAATACAGTACCTGAACCATTTCCTTGTGAAATAGGTGGCTCTTCCCAAAGATGAAGGGAAGCCTTAGCCACTTTTATGTTATTGCTCGCTTTGCAATATCCTATTTCACCATTATTTCTATTTACTTTACAATCTCTATTACACAAAGTACATTCATTTAATAAATCTAGATAATTCATTTATATCAAATCCTTTAAGAATAATTATTAATATATTTTATAAAAAGTATATCATAATTATTTGATTTGAGCTGTGTTAGAAAAATCTTTTTTGTGCTTAAAAAAGAATAATATACATTGGAATATAAAAATCAAACTTAATAGACCAAATATAGGATATAGTTTAGTTATAAGAGTTCCAAATCCAAATTGGGAGATTAAAAGAGCAAGACTTATTACGATAAAGATGGCTTTTTTAAATTTTATATTAAATGTTTGCTCTAGGGTTTTGCTTATGGAATATATGTCAGAAACTTCGGTAGAAAACATCTCCAACCAGATTATCACGAGTAACAATGCTTGAATTAAGTTACCAAATCTATTAGCGACAAAAAGTAAAGGAATCTCATATTTATATATATAAGGTTGATTAATTGTTAATAATAAATTTATCATTAAACAAAGTATAGTTAGTCCAATTGCGCCGGTTACTATTCCAGCAATCATTATTTTACTTTTCTTCATTTGGGTGCTAAGTGGTACTAGGACTCCTGAGGCTGAAAGTGTATTATATCCAGCATAAAGTACTGTGGAAATAAGGATTCCAGTTTTTTGTTTTGGAAAGCTAGCGATATTGTCTAACGAAACTGTATTTCTACAAAATGCAAAATATAAAACTGTAATCAAAGTAAGAGTACAAATTAAACCTGGAACAATAAAGGAATTAACTTCAATTAATCCTTCAGTATCTCTAAGTAGAAAAAATATGGCTATTACAATCATTATTAGTGAGCCGATTATCTTTGGTATTCCAAAAAACTGATGTATCAAAGCACCACTTCCAGCAAGTATTATAGATGCGCTGGAAATAAGAAAGAGAGTTGTTATAAAACCAGTGATCTTACCAAATATATTAGGGCTTATTATATTCATAACATCACTATAAGAGCTAAGATTATAATTAATACTTATTCTAGAAATTATAGAACTTATTAAGATATAGAAAATACCACAACCTATAATTCCTATGAAACTAGATATACCGTATTGAGTAAAAAATTCTGTGATTTCTTTTCCAGAAGCAAGACCAGCACCAACTATTGTTCCGATGAACACAGTGGCAACTTGAAATACTTTTACCATTTCCTTTTTCAATATTTATCCCCCTTAAAGAATGTTCCTTTTATTAAATATATAAGGTTTACTTTTAATTTATTCTTTAAATGTTACAATATTTAAAGAAGGTATATTAGACACATAAAGAGGAGGAAATATGAACAGTTTTTGGGATGGAAAAAGATATCATAGTTTAAACTATTTTTTAAGAAATAAATTTGGTGAAAAAGTATTTAAAATATCTTTGGATGGAGGATTTTCTTGTCCGAATAGAGATGGAAAGATAAGTAATGGGGGCTGTCTTTTTTGTAGTGAGAGAGGTTCAGGAGATTATGCTGGTGACAGAGAATTGTCTATTTCAAAGCAATTTCATGATATAAAGGATATGATGTCACAAAAGTGGAAAAGTGGTAAGTATATAGCTTATTTTCAGGCTTACACAAACACGTATGCACCTATTGATGAGTTGAAAAGAAAATATGAAGAGGCATTAAATCAGGAGGGGGTTGTAGCTATCGCAATAGCCACAAGACCTGATTGCTTAGATGATGATGTATTAGAATTATTGGAGAATATAAACAATAAGATTTACCTTTGGATAGAGCTTGGACTTCAAACCAGCAATGATGAGACTGCTAAAAGAATTAATAGAGGATATAAATTAGATGTATTTGAAAATGCAATGAGAAAATTAAAAGAGAGAAATATTGATGTAGTAGTTCATGACATCTTAGGATTACCGGGTGAAACTAAAGAGGATATGTTAGAAACAATAAATTATATAGCTCATTCAGGGGCTAAAGGAATCAAACTACATTTACTACATTTAATGAAGCAAACGCCTATGGTAAAGTTATACGAGGCAGGAGATCTTAAGTTCCTATCGCAAGATGATTATATAGATCTTGTGACTCATGGAATAACACTACTTCCAAAGGACATGGTAGTTCACAGGTTAACAGGCGATGCACCGAGAGATCTTTTGATCGGACCAATGTGGAGTTTAAAAAAATGGGAAGTTTTAAATTCAATAGATAAGACGTTAGAAGATAACAACTTATGGCAAGGAAAAAATTTCAGGGAGTAACTATATATTAATTCTAATGATTAGGAATGGAGTAAGTAAAATGAAAATAGATATTATAATCTCAGCAGATGATATAGTTGAAAGCAGAGTAAGGAATAAGATTGCAGTTATAATCGATATATTTAGAGCTACATCTGTAATTATAACAGCACTAGATAATAGAGCAAGAGAAGTTATTCCTTATTTGACTATTGAGGAAACACTGGAATATGCAAAGAAACTTAGTAGAGATAATTACATTTTAGGAGGAGAGAGAAAAGCTGTTAAAATTGAAGGTTTTGATCTATCAAATTCGCCATTAGAATATATAAAAGAAAAAGTTGAAGGTAAAACAGTGCTTATGACTACAACAAATGGAACAAGAGCTTTAACAAAGTCAACGGAGGCCAAAAGAGTTTTTATAGGGGCCATGATAAATGGAGAATCAGTGGCGAAAAAATTGATTAATATAAATGATGATGTGGTTATTATTAATGCAGGAACAAATGGAAACTTCTCAATGGATGATTTTATTTGTAGTGGATATATAATTAATCAAATGCTAGATGTTAATAGAAATATAGAATTAACAGATATAGCAAAGACAGCCTCTATGATATATAAAGAAAATATAAATATTTTGAGTTATGTACGAGAAGCATCTCACTATTCAGTAATGAAATCCTTAGGATTAAATAATGATATTGAATATTGCATAAAAAAAAGCATCATAGATATAGTTCCAGAATATAAGGACGGAAAAATAACTTGTGAATGAAAAACTTTTAAGATTATGACTAAAAGTAAAACACATACATGATTTATTTAATCTGTATGTGTTTTGCTTTTCGAATTTACTATGAGTAAAAGTTTTATGATTATATGTTTTCTCTTGATTGCTTTAGTAAATCATTTATTCGCGGAGAACAATTTCTACCTCCGCATGAACCACTGCCTGCACCAGTAGCCTTTTGGACCTCTTTTATAGTTGAAGCACCATTTTTAATAGCTTCCTTAATTTTTGATCTAGGTATTGCCTTACAAGTGCAAGTTTTTGTTAATTTATCTAAAATTGCTTCATTCAAATTATTTTCCATAATAGTATCTCCTAAAAACATTTTTTAAGTTAATTGAAAAACTAACTTTATCTTAATTATACATTTTATAATCTAAAATAAAAGTATAGTTAATTAATATTATAACAATAATTATAAAAAAATATCCTATATTAAATAATAATTTTTATTATTATTTTAATATTGTAGATAATGGAATAGGAATTAAGAAGGAAGAAGAAAAGCGAATATTTAATAGATTTTATCGAAGCGATATATTTAGAGGACAAAATATTAACGGAATGGGAATCGGTCTTAGTTTATTGAAATCTATCTCAAAGAATTTTGGGATTAAGTTAAAAGTGAATTCAGAATATGGCGTTGGATCTGAATTTATATTATTGATTCCTAAAATAATTAAATAAGAGAATCCTAGGAAACGTTACCTTATTTGCTAAAGGGTCTATATAGTTATTTTATTTAAAATGTAAAGCTATCTAAATCATTAAGAATACTAGATTTAGATAGCTATGTTTTATATTAGTATTATTATAACTGTAGTAAGAAACCAGTACAGTTATATATGAATAAAATTATAAAACCAATGTCCAGATTGAAGACCTAAAACTATTGCCAACCTAAATAAACATATAGTTGATATGCCTGCTAAGATTCCGGTGATTAATCTCCTTGTATTAGTACTCTTAAAGTACATGAGATATTGACCAAACCCATCAATTAAAAGTGGTAGCATCAGTAATAATTCTATAATTATATGAATATTTTTAGATAATATTACGTATGTGAGTCCGAGAATATATCCCAGTAATATTCCCGTGCATCTTGCACATAATGGAAATTGATGACCTCTAAAAAAGAACGATCTCTCAGGTAATTGATGGCAGAAAAACATATAGTTTAAGACTTTTTTACAATTAAGCATTTAACTTAGTATGATGATAAGCTTCCTAGCATTCCGAGTACAAAAGCTAGAACGTAAAAAATTATCCAGATAATTATTCCACCAATCATCCATTTACATACTAAGCTGGCACTTTGAGGCTTTTCATCTTTCCATAAGAAGTATAATATTATTCCTACTACTGGAAAGCAACAAGACGCAATTCCGGCTAAATGAGATGGATTGTCCAAAGTACCTTTAGAAGACATATTATTACCAGTAGCAACACCACAATGTATACATACGGCAGCGTTATCATCTATTTGTTGTCCGCAATTCTTACAAAACATATATTTCCCCCTTTAAGAAGATACTATTTATAGTATTGTTAATAATACAACTTATGAGTAAATATGTAGTTATATTCATGATAATATTTAATTTTATATCTTAGTTAAGCTATAAAATTGTTAATATGATATCGCACTAACTTTATAAAATTAGGATTGAATTATTTTATAACATTAATTAGTAATAAAGATACAATTAGTGTTTGATCATGAATTGACATTTAAAAATCATTAATATATAATTATTACAATAAAAGACGATGATTAGGAAAAGTATCTTAGATATTATTTTTAGAGAGTAGCTGGCTGGTGTAAAGCTATAATAAATCTTAGAGAAAATCACCTAGGAGTTGGAGGCTGAAAGGCGTAATGCCGAATAAGTTATCACGTAAGAGCCTGCGTTAAAGGATAGAGTATGTATGTACTTGAAATAAAACATTTAATTTTGCGTTTAGATGTTTTAACCTTAGGTGGTTTGCGAATTCAACTTCGTCCTTTAGGATGGAGTTTTTTTATGTTTAAAAAAGTATGCAAAAAGGAAACAATTCTTAAAGAGAATAATATAGTTTACTTAGCTGAAAGGGGAATTTTTAATGTACAATAAGGTAGATTCATCAAAAGGTACCGTCAAAATTGAAAAAGATATAGCAAAGCTTTGGACAGAGAAAGATATAATAAAGAAGAGCTTTGACTCAAATTCAGATGGAGAATATTTTACTTTTTATGACGGTCCACCAACAGCAAATGGAAAGCCACATGTTGGTCATATTTTGACAAGAGTTATGAAGGATATAATTCCAAGATATAAAGTAATGAAAGGGTATAAGGTTCTTAGAAAAGCTGGATGGGATACTCATGGACTTCCAGTAGAGTTAGAAATAGAAAAGAAACTTGGAATCTCAGGAAAAGAACAAATAGAAGACTTTGGTGTAGAAAAGTTTGTTCATGAATGTAAAGATAGTGTATTCTCATATGTTAGCTTATGGAAGGAAATGTCTGAACAAATTGGATTCTGGGTTGATATGGATGATCCATATGTAACGTACCATGATAATTATATTGAGTCTGAATGGTGGGCTTTAAAGCAAATGTGGAATAAGGGCTTATTGTATAAGGGCCACAAAGTAATGCCTTACTGTCCAAGGTGTGGAACAGCGCTTTCATCCCATGAAGTTGCTCAAGGATATAAGGATGTTAAAGATTTAACTGCAACTGTAAAGTTTAAAGTTAAAGGTGAAGAAAATAAATATATATTAGCATGGACAACAACTCCATGGACATTACCATCTAACTTAGCATTATGTATAAATAAATCTTATACATATGCAGAAGTAAAGGTAGGAGAAGAAATTTATATTTTAGCTAAGGATTTAGTAGGTAAGGTTTTAGGAGATACTGAATATGAAATAGTTAAAGAATTTAAAGGTGAAGAATTGCTAGGTACTGAATACGAACAATTATTACCTTTTGCAAAAGTTGAAGGAAAAGCTTTCGTAGTAATTCATGGAGATTATGTAACATTATCAGACGGTACAGGAATAGTACACATTGCACCAGCTTATGGTGAAGATGATAGTCTTGTTTCAAAGAAAAATGGAATTGCATTTATAAATTTAGTAGATACAAATGGTAATTTTGTTGAAGAAGTTACTCCATGGGCAGGAAAGTTTGTTAAGAAGTGTGATGAAAGTATTGTTAAATATTTAGAAGAACGTAATCAATTATTTACAGCACAAAAGCACACTCACTCATATCCACATTGCTGGAGATGTGATACGCCGCTTCTATACTATCCAAAAGATAGTTGGTTTGTTGCGATGACTAAAATGAGAGATAAATTACTTGAAAATAATAATAAAATAAATTGGTATCCTGATAACACTAGAACAGGAAGAATGGGTAAGTTCCTTGAAAATGTTATTGACTGGGGTATTTCAAGAGACAGATATTGGGGAACACCACTTCCAATATGGCAATGTGAATGTGGCCATCAAGAGTGTATTGGTAGCAGAGAAGAACTAGAAGAAAAAGCAACTACAGACTGTAAGGGGATTGAATTACATAAACCTTACGTAGATGGAATAAAGTTAAAATGTCCACATTGCGGTAAGGAAATGAAGAGAACACATGAAGTTATAGACTGCTGGTTTGACTCAGGATCAATGCCTTTTGCACAATGGCACTATCCATTTGAAAACAAGGAAACTTTTGAAAAGAACTTCCCAGCACAATTTATTTCAGAAGCAGTTGACCAAACAAGAGGTTGGTTCTATACATTACTTGCGATTTCAACATGTTTATTTGATACAAATTCATTTGAAAATTGTATAGTATTAGGTCACGTTTTAGATAAAAAAGGACTTAAGATGTCTAAGCATAAAGGAAATGTTGTAGATCCTTTTGAAGTACTAAATAGTCAAGGGGCAGATGCTACAAGATGGCATTTCTATACTGCAAGTGCACCATGGCTTCCAACAAGATTCTCTATAGATGATGTTGCAGAAGCTCAAAGAAAGTTCTTAGGAACATTATGGAATGTTTATTCTTTCTATGTTTTATATGCTGAAATAGATAAATTTGATCCAACTAAGTACTCTGATTTTGTTTCAGATAATATAATGGATAAATGGATTATATCTAAATTAAACACATTAATCGAAACAGTTGATGATGGATTAAATACTTATAAAATTACTCAAGCAGCATTAGCTATTGAAGATTTTACTGATGAATTATCAAACTGGTATGTAAGAAGAAACAGATCAAGATATTGGTCACAAGAGTTAACAAACGATAAGATAGGAGCTTATGTAACTTTATATAAAGTTCTAACAAATTTAGTTAAGGTGGCATCACCATTTGTACCGTTTATGACTGAAGAAATCTATCAAAATTTAGTTGTGAATCTTGATAAAAATGCGCCAGAAAGTATTCATCTATGCACTTGGCCAGAAGTTGATAAATCTGCAATAAATAAAGAACTAGAAAAAGAAATGGATTTAGCATATACACTTGTTAAGCTTGGAAGAAGTGCTAGAAACGCTGCAAATGTTAAGAATAGACAGCCACTTTCTGAATTACTTATATCAACAAAATCTCTTCCAGATTATTACGGAGATATTGTAAAGGAAGAATTAAATATCAAAAAGGTTGAGCTTGGAGCAGACCTTTCAAAATATGTTAACTTTGAAATAAAACCTAATCTACCTGTTATAGGTAAGTTATATGGAAAATTAATTCCTCAAATCAGAAAGGCAATTTCTGAAAAGAACCAAATGGAATTGGCTCAAAAGATTCAAAATGGTGGAAGTGAAACTATAACTGTTAATGATACAGAAATAGTTCTTACAAATGAAAATCTTTTAGTTACAATGCAAGGTTTAGAAGGTTATGCATTCGCAGGAGAAGGTGAACTTGGAGTTGTTTTAGATACAACTGTGACACCAGAACTTCAAGAAGAAGGGCATGTAAGAGAAATTATTTCAAAGATTCAAAATATGAGAAAAGATAAAGGATTTGAAGTTGCTGATAGAATAAATCTTTATGTATCAAATAACGATATGTTAATTGATGTTATTAAGAAATTCGAACAAACAATAAAGAAAGAGACTTTAACTTGTGAAGTTCTTTATAATCAAGAATCTAATTATTCAGAAACAGTTATAAATAGTGAAACATTAAACATGAATGTTGAAGTTGTAAGATAAAAACTAAAATGACTAGGAATAAAAGATTTTATTAATATTCCTAGTCATTTTAATATACATATACATATTTAATGTAGTTTTCATATATATTTCTTATATAAGATTGTAAATTAGTTAATATGTTTATAAATTTAAGATTAAAAACTATGATTTTTGACAAAACTTACAATAAAATAATAATTTATTTTAAGTTATGTTGATTTATAAGGCAATATGTTAGTATAATGAGATTATCTAGAAAAATTCAAAGGAGGAATAATAATGGCTACTTCTATTAAGGATGTTGCAAAAGAAGCAGGAGTATCAATTGCAACCGTTTCTAGAGTTTTAAATGATATCGATGTAGTAAACGAAGATACTAAGAAGAAAGTTTTAGATGCAATAAAAAAGCTTGGATACAGACCAAATATAGTTGCAAGAAGTTTAAAAACTCAAAGAACAAAGACAATAGGGATTTTACTTCCTGATATATCAAACCAGTTTTACCCAGAAATTGTAAGAGGTGCTGAAGATGTTTCAAATATATACGATTACAATATAATACTTTGTAATTCAGACCTTGATATAGAAAAGGAAAAAGAATATTTAAGAGTACTTAAAGAAAAAATGGTTGATGGTGTAATTTATATGAGTAGTTCTCTTAATGAAGAAATATTAGAATTAATCAATGAATTAGATTTAAAGACTGTTTTGGTTGAAACTAAGGATAAAGAAGGAGTTTTACCAAGTGTAACAATTGATAATGTTAAAGCTAGTTATGATAGCACAAAATTATTAATTGAAAAAGGAATAAAAGAAATCGCCTTTATAGGAACTGAAAAAGAAAGCAAAAATGCTTGGGGTGATAGATACATTGGTTATGAAAATGCAATGAAGGAATCAGGAATAGAAATAGATCCTGAACTAGTTTATCTAAGCTCAATGAAAGTAAAGAGCGGGTATGAAGGCATACAAAAATTCATAAAGCAAAATAAGAAATTTAGAGGTGTTGTATGTGCTTCTGATGATATTGCAATGGGAGCAATTAATGCATTAAGGGATAATAAATTGGAAGTTCCAAAAGACGTAAGCGTAATTGGATTCAATGATAATTTTGCAGCTTCAATTTTCTATCCAAAGATTACAACAATTTCTCAACCGACTTATGACATGGGTTCTGTTGCTATGAGAATGCTTATAAAGCTTTTAAACAAGAAAGAGTTAGATGAGCCACATTATGTTTTAGAACATCAGCTAGTTGAAAGAGAAAGTACAGTTTAATAGAAAAATAGTCAAATTTTATACTTAGTTAGTATAAATATTAAATGTACATGATTATAAAGGACTACTTCAAGATAGTTTAAAGCTATTTTGGAGTAGTCCTTTATTAGCGTTAAAGTTATAATTAGTTGCATGTACAACTAATTTGTGTTAATATAATTTGTATGTAATTATCTGGATATGAAATATGATTATTGTTAATACTATATTAATATGATTAAGATAGGGGAGAAGTAATATGGATTGCTATCAGCATATAGGTAAGTATATTGGTGAAATACATAGAGCCAGCTATATGTATTTTGGCAAGCGATTTAGTAAATTTGGGATAGGTGCTGGTCAGTACTTATTTCTTTTAAACCTTTATGAAAATGATGGTATAACACAAGAAGAATTGACGAAAAAGGTTAGGTTAGATAAAGCGACAACAGCTAGGGCAATAAAGAAATTAGAGGATGAAGGTTATGTAAGGAGAATAAAAAAAGAAAGTGATAAGCGCGCATATAGACTGGAACTAACTGAAAAAGCAGAACAAATTAAAGATGATGTATATTCTATAATGAATGAATGGGAGGCTAAAATTAGAACGTGTTTTACTGATGAGGAATCTCAAGAATTAATGAATTTGTTGAATAAATTATCTAAGAGTTCTTTAATTAATAAGGAGGATATTCATGAATAAGCAGAATAGATTAGGAGAAATGAGTGTAGGAAAATTGTTACTTGAGTTTTCAATTCCTGCAATTATAGGAATGTTAGTTAATACATTATATAACATAATAGATAGAATATTTATTGGACATATAGAAGGCATAGGTGAACTTGCTATGGCCGGTGTTGGAATTACAATGCCAATAATGTTTATAATTTTAGCATTTGGTATGTTAATCGGAATAGGTACAGCTACAAAAGTGTCAATAAAGCTTGGAGAGCATGATAAGGAAGGAGCAGAAAGACTTCTAGGAAATGCATTTACATTAATAATAATAATTGGTGTGTTATTAACGCTGTTTGGTCATATATTTGCTAATCCACTTTTGAAAGCATTTGGAGCGAGTGAAAATATTATAGGCTATGGAGAAGACTTTATAAGGGTAATTATTAGTGGTTGTATATTTAATTTGATGAGTTTTGGTTTGAATCATTCAATTAGAAGTGATGGAAGTCCTAAAATAGCAATGGCGTCTATGCTAATGAGTGCTATTATAAACATCATCTTAGATCCAATATTTATATTCGGTTTAGGCCTTGGAGTTAAAGGAGGAGCCCTTGGAACTGTTGTTGCGCAGACAATAAGCAGTATATGGATTTTATATTATTTCACAAAGGGATCTAGTGTACTTAAGATAAGAAGGAAAAATTTAAAATTGGAGAAGGATGCAGTTTTAAGTATTTTTGCTATAGGGATTAGTCCATTTAGTATGCAGCTTGCACAAAGTGCAGTTCAAGTAATAACTAATAATTCATTGCAGTCATATGGTGGTGATTTAGCTGTAGGAGCAATGACTATAGTGAACAGCTTAGCTATGATATTTTTAATGCCTATATTTGGATTAAATCAGGGACTTCAACCTATAATCGGTTATAATTTTGGCGCTAGAAAATATGATAGAGTTAAGCAAGCAGTAAAATACGGGGTTATTACAGCTACAATAATAGTGGTGATAGGATTTATAATAATTGAAGGAATTCCAGAAGCATTAGTTAAGATTTTTAATAATGAATCATCCCTTATAGAAGTAACAGCTCATGGAATGAGAATATTTTTAATTATGCTGCCATTTATAGGAGCACAAATTATAATTACGAATTTCTTTCAATCAATAGGAAGAGTAAAAATATCGATGTTTTTAAGCTTATTGAGACAGGTGATAATATTAATTCCGTGTCTTATAATAATTCCAAGGTTCAAAGGATTAGATGGAGTATGGATCGCAGGAGCAACATCTGATATACTATCAGTTATAATTACATTCATTGTATTTTTTAAGACATCAAAGGATTTAATGGGAAATGGAAAAGAACAAAAAGTTATTTTAGAAAATTAAAAGAATAGGTATGCCTCAATATAGTTCCTAATATATTGAGACATACCTATTTTATTTAAAGGATCCCTTCGTTTTTTAAAATATCTTCTAATTTTTGAACTCTATTCGATAAACAAATAAACTTTTCTTTTAATTGTTCTTTTGAAGGCTCATCATTATTTATAACTTTTTCCATATCTTCTACAGTCTTTAGAGCTTCTTCTACATCTTGTTGAGCTATCTTTAAATTTGAATCATTCATAAAAATTCTCCTTAAAATAATATAATTATGTTTAGTAATTATATCCTATCACTACTAAAAAATAAGTGCAAGGAATATAAATGTAAAGAACAACTATACTATGGGGGAGAATATGATAAATTATATTTGGTTTTTTCTAATATTTTTTGGGATTCTAGTTGGATTATTGACTGGAAATGGAGAGATCATTTCCAAAGCAATAATTAGTTCGTCAGGTAATACTGTAACTTTTATGATTGAGCTTACAGGAATAATGTGCTTTTGGTGTGGAGTTATGAAAGTTGCAGAAAATAGCGGACTCACTGAAAAATTATCAAAGTTATTAAAGCCTATTCTTAAAAGAATTTTTAAAGAAGCTGCAAAGGATGAAAAAGCTTTAGGCGCTATTGTTATGAACCTTACTGCTAATATGATGGGGTTATCAAATGCAGCAACACCTTTTGGAATAAAGGCAATGGAAGAAATGGATAGGCTTAATTCAGATAAAGAAACAGCCTCAAATGATATGGCGCTTTTTCTTGTCTTAAATGCTACATGCATACAGTTAGTACCCTCGACGATAATATCTATAAGAGCAGCCTGTAATTCTGTTAATCCTGGAATAATAATATTGCCGACTATAGCATCAACAGCAACAGCTGCAATAGTTGGAGTAATATGCTGCAAAATATTACAGAAATACTTTTAGAAATTTCAATAATGCAATTTAATTAGAAATGCTGCAAGGAGGATTATAGAATTATGTTTAATTACTTAAGTAAAAGCATAATACCAATAATATTTTTACTTATAATAACATATGGGATGTTCAAAGGAAGAAAGGTTTATGAATGGTTTATAGAGGGTGCTAAGGATGGATTGATGGTAATCTTAAGGATATTTCCATATCTTTTAGCTATGATAATTGCAGTGCAAGTATTTAGAGAAGCAAAATTAATGGATTTACTAAATAACCTAATTGCTCCACTTGCAAACTTAATAGGATTGCCTAAAGATCTAATACCATTACTAATAATAAAACCACTGTCAGGAAGTGGTGCCATTGGTGTGTTTACAGATATAATAAAAAGTTTAGGACCAGATACAAGAACAGGTCTTATAGCTTCAGTCGTAATGGGAAGCACAGAAACTATATTTTATACAATTACAGTTTATTTCGGAGCAATTAAGGTAAAAAAGATAAGGCATACTTTATGGGCAGCAGTATTTGCTGATGCAACAGCAATAATTATGGCTATATTTATGGTAAATATATGTTTTTAAAATAACAAATCTAATTATTTGATAAAATTTGTTAGTTAGAATATTTATTAGTTAGAATCATTGGAGTATTATATTAACATAGGAATATATTTTAATAGTAGAAAAGAGGCTAAATTATGAATAAAGATACTTATATAGAAAACAGAATCAAACTTATGAATAGTATAGAAGATAATTCAGTAATGATATTATTTGCAGGTAAACCAGCTAAAAAGACAGGGGATGAATTCTATCAATTTACTCCAGATAAGAATTTTTATTATTTAACAGGAATACAAGAAGACGGACATTTGGTTGTATTATCTAAATATAATAATATAGTAAGTGAAAAGTTATTTTTGACAGATTTAGATTTAGATAAAGAAATGTGGAGTGGAAAAACATTAAGAGATTTTGAGGGAAAAGAGATATCCGGAATAAATGATGTATCTTATATGAAGGAGTTTACTTCGTACCTAAATGCATTAATAAAGGGAAAAGAAAGAGTTAATTTGTATCTAGATTTGGATAGAGAAGAGTTTGAAGAAAGTGACTCTGTATCAAATAGATTTGCAAAAGAGATTGTTAGTAAGTATCCACATATTAATATAAAGAATTTTACAAGTATAATTGCACCTCTAAGAATGGTTAAGTCTGAGAATGAGATAAAGGAAATGAGGAAAGCAATAGAGATAACTATTGAAGGCGTAAAGTCTTTAATGAAAAATGTGAAGGCTGGAATGAAGGAATATGAAATCGAGGCTTATTTTGATTTTGAATGCAAAACAAGAGGCGTTAAAGATTATGCTTTTAGAACAATAGCAGCAGCAGGGAAAAATGCAACAATACTTCATTACGTAGATAATAACAGTGAGTTGAAAGATGGAGATTTAATTCTATTTGATCTTGGAGCTCAGTGGAATTTATATAATGCAGATATAACAAGGGCATTCCCTATAAATGGCAAGTTCACTCAAAGACAAAAGGAAGTTTATGAAGCTGTACTTAGAGTTAATAAAGCAGTAATTGAAAGAATAAAGCCTGGAGTGGATTCGAAGGAATTAAATGTATGGGCTAAAGATTTAATTGCACAAGAATGTATTGGATTAGGGCTTATAAAAGAAAAATCAGAAGTTAACAGATATTATTGGCATAAAATAGGTCATAGTTTAGGTTTAGATACTCATGATTTAGGGATACTTGGTAGAGAATTCACATTTGCAGAAGGAATGGTATTTACAGTGGAACCAGGTATATATATAGCTGAAGAAAATATAGGCATAAGAATTGAAGATGATATTTTAGTTACTAAAGATGGATGTGAAGTTTTAACTAAGAATATGATTAAGGAAATTGATGAAATCGAAGAATTTATGAAATAATATATTATTGCAGAAAATAAGAACCTAATAAGATTAAGATACATAGATGTGTTTACTTATTAGGTCTTATGACGTTCTTAAAAAATACATCTAAAAGAGGGAATAAATATGAGAGTATTAGAAAGAATACAAAAATTAAGAGAAATAATGAAAAAAGAGAATATAGATTATTATATAGTTCCAAGCGAAGATTTTCATCAAAGTGAATATGTGGCTGAATGTTTTAAGTCTAGAGCATATATAACAGGCTTTACTGGCTCAGCAGGAACAGCATTGATCGGAATGGAAAAAGCAATACTATGGACAGATGGAAGATACTTTATACAAGCCAATGAACAATTAAAAGATTCTGGAGTAGAGCTTTTTAAAATGAGAATTCCTGGATGGCCGACTTTAGAAGAGTGGTTGATGGAAAATATGATGGATGGTCAAACTTTAGGTTTTGATGGGAGAGTATTATCGGTTAATCAATATAAGGAAATTCTAAAAATAAAAGAAAATAAAAATATAAACATAGTAATGAATAAAGACTTAATTGAAGAAATATGGGAAGACAAACCTGAAATGCCCAAAGAAAAAGTTTTTTTGCATGAAGTAAAGTATTGCGGAAAAACTGCAAATGAAAAGATTCAAGAAGTAAGAAATGAAATGAAAAAGCTATGTGGAAAGTCATATATAATATCATCATTAGATGATATAGCATGGATTTTTAATATTAGAGGAAATGATGTAAAGTATACACCAGTAGTTCTAGCGTATACATTAATTGATGAAGAGAAAGCTGTGCTATACATAGATAGGGAAAAGATATCATCTGCTGATGAAAAAACATTAACTAAAGAAGGCATAATAATAAAAAATTATGAGGATATATTTGAAGATATAAAAGAAGTACAAGATAGTGTTATATTAGACCCAAGCAAAATAAGTGCGTATATATACAATCAGATTAATAAAAAAATAAAGAAGATAGAAGAAATAAATATAACTACAAAATTAAAGGCTATAAAGAATAATAAGGAAATAGAAAATCTTAAAAATTGTCAACTTAAAGATGGTGTTGCAATGGTAAGGTTTATTAAGTGGATTAAAGAAAGTCTGGATAAGGAAGATATAACAGAGATAACCTTGGCGGAAAAGTTATGTAATTTTAGGAGTCAAGGAGATTTATTTATTGAAGAAAGCTTTGGAACAATTGCAGGGTATAAAGAACATGCAGCGATGATGCATTATTCTGCAACAGAAGAAAGCGCATATAAGTTAGAAAAAGAAGGAATACTGTTAGTAGACAGCGGTGGACAATATTTTGATGGAACTACAGATATAACACGTAGCATTGTTTTGGGAAAATTGACTGAAGAAGAAAAACGAGATTTTACGCTAGTTCTAAAAGCGCATATCAATCTTATGAAAGCAAAATTTTTAAAAGGAACTACAGGATCCAATATAGATATTTTAAGTAGAAGGGTTTTATGGGAAGAAGGAATAGATTACAAGTGTGGAACAGGTCATGGGGTTGGATTCTGCTTAAGTGTTCATGAAGGTCCACAAACAATAAGGCCAGTACCGAATACAATAGAATTAGAGCCGGGAATGATATTAACTAATGAGCCAGGAATATATAGAGAAGGAAAACATGGAATAAGGACAGAAAATATTATGCTAGTTGTTGAAGACGAAAGAAATGCTGAGTTTGGAGAATTTTATAAATTCGAAACTATGTCATATTGTCCAATAGACTTAGATGGAATCAATGTTCAATTGCTGACAGAGGATGAAAAAGAGTGGTTAAATAATTATCATAAAGAGACTTATGATAAATTAAGTCCATTCTTGAGTGATAGTGAAAAACAATTTCTTAAAGAAGTAACTCAAGAAATATAATTTAAACATTATAAATAGGTTATTGCACTTGAGAGCAACAAATAGTATAATGTAAATAATTTGGGGATTAATATATATTATAGGTTGAAAATTTTGCCTATAAGTATTGAAAGAAGATAATCTCTGAAGTAAACTAATAATAATTAAATAGAATGCTATGAAGAGAAGAGTAATAAAAGAATCATTCCATAAGAGAGCTAATATATGCTGAAAGTTAGCGTTTGTGAATTTTATGAAGATGGTCTCAGAGCATGTTTCTTGAGTCAAAATTATTTGGTTAGGGAAATACGGAAGCGACCGTTATATTGCAGGGTGATGTTGGTCACCTACTGAGTTATTTGCTGTGAGGTAAATAAGAATTAGAGTGGTAACACGTATAATACGTCTCTATATAGGTTTTAATACTTATATAGAGATTTTTTTGTGCTTATGAAAGACCAAAGATAATGCCAAGATAATTTGAAGACAAAAACATAAAGATGGTAATAATCTTAACAATATATATTCTTTAGAATATATATTCTAATATTCTAATATTCTGAAGAATATGCTTGAAAAATGCGGGCTAGAGATGTCATGACACAATATATAGAAGGTAAAAATTAATATTATAATAGAAAAATAGCAATAAATAATTGCTTTAATATAAGGAGGACACAAATAATGTGTACAGATTGTAAAAAAACATATTATATTACGACACCAATTTATTATCCATCAACAAAGCTTCATATAGGTAATACCTATACAACTGTAGCTGCTGATGCTTTAGCAAGATTTAAGAGATTAACAGGCTATGATGTAATGTTCTTAACAGGAACAGATGAGCATGGCCAAAAGATCCAAAGAATAGCCGAAGAAAAAGGAATCACACCAAAGCAACACGTAGATGAAGTTGTTGCTGGTATTAAGGATCTTTGGAGCATGATGAATATAAGTTATGATAAGTTTATTAGAACTACTGATGATTATCATATTAAAGCTGTTCAAGATATATTTAAGAAATTATATGATCAAGGAGATATATATAAGAGTTCTTATGAAGGTTGGTATTGCACACCTTGTGAATCTTTCTGGACTGATACACAATTAGTTAATGGAAACTGCCCTGATTGCGGAAGACCAGTTGAAAAATCAAAGGAAGAAGCATATTTCTTCAAGATGAGCAAGTATGCTGATAAGTTAATCAAATATATTGAAGACCATCCAGAGTTCATTCAACCAGAATCAAGAAAAAATGAAATGCTAAATAATTTCTTAAGACCAGGTCTTCAAGATCTTTGTGTTTCAAGAACAAGCTTTAACTGGGGAGTACCTGTAACTTTTGATGAAAGTCATGTTGTATATGTTTGGATTGATGCATTATCAAACTATATCACTGCCCTTGGATATGGCCAAGAAAATAAAGATTTATATAATAAATACTGGCCAGCAGATGTACATTTAATAGGAAAAGATATTTTAAGATTCCATACTATTTATTGGCCAATAATGTTAATGGCGCTAGATTTACCTCTTCCAAAGCAAGTTTTCGGTCATGGATGGCTACTTGTTGACGGTGGAAAAATGTCAAAATCTAAAGGTAATGTAGTAGATCCAGTTGTTCTTGTAAATGAATTTGGAGTTGATCCTGTAAGATATTATTTATTAAAAGAAATTCCATTTGGAGCAGATGGATTATTTAATAATGAAATATTTATAAAGAAAATAAATTCAGACCTTTGTAATGATTTGGGTAATCTTTTATCAAGAACAGTTGCAATGGTTGAAAAATATTTTGGTGGAGAAATGCCAGCTCAAGATGAAAAAGAAGCTATTGATGATGAGTTAATAAATTTAGCATTATCAGCACCAGCTAAAATTGAGGAAGCAATAAACGAATTAAATATACCACAAGCTTTAGAATATGTTTTTGAATTAATAAGAAGAGCAAATAAATATATAGATGAAACAACTCCATGGATATTAGCTAAAGATGAAAGTAAAAAAGCTAGACTTGGAACAGTTCTTTATAATTTAGCGGAAAGTCTTAGATTTGCATCAGTAATGATTTCAGCATTCTTACCAGAAACATCTAAGAAGATTAATGAACAAATTAATACTACAGAAATTTCATGGGAATCATTAAAGTCATTTGATGGAATTAAGGCAGGAACTAAGGTAGTAAAAGCTGATAACTTATTCCCAAGAATAGATGTAGATAAGAAATTAGAAGAATTAGAAGCTTTAAAGGCTGCTCAAGCGCCAGCTAAGAGAGAAATTACACCTATAAAAGAAGAAATAACAATAGATGATTTTGAAAAGGTTGATTTAAGAGTAGTAAAAGTATTAGCGTGTGAACCAATAAAGGGAGCTAAGAAATTATTAAAATTAAAAGTTGATTTAGGTGGAGAAGAAAGACAAGTGGTTTCTGGAATATCTAAGTTCTATAAACCAGAAGAAATAGTAGGTAAAAATGTAGTTTTAGTTGCTAACTTAAAGCCAGTAAAACTTAGAGGGGAATTATCACAAGGAATGATTTTATGTGCTGCAACAGATGATGACAGTATATTAAAAGCAGTGGATCCAGGTGAGATTCCAACAGGTAGCATTGTAAGATAATTATAAAAAAATAGAACGTCTCACTTAGGGGAGTGAGACGTTCATTAACCATACTAAATAAATGGTTAAAAGGGGTAAATAATAATGCTTTAACTACTTTACAATATTAATTTTAATGCATTAATATGTCATCTAGGTGTCAAAAAATAAATTCGTAAAAAAATTATTTACGAATTTATTTTTATTTTAATTGCTATGATTTGCATTGAATTATATAGTTTTAAGTAAGATTATCATAAAGAGGTATAAGTAATAATTTTATGTTATTATTTAAGTAAGTAATGCTAAATTTAAATGCAGTAGTTTTAGAATATGATAATTTGGAAATAATGTTAATAGGAAAGGAATATTGTTTTATGAATCAAAAATTTAAAATAATAGATAGCCATGCTCATTATGATGATGAAGCTTTTAATGAAGATAGAGAATATTTACTAAATGAGATTAATGAAAATGGAGTTATTGGAATCCTGAATTGCGCATCATCATATGATAGTTTAAAAACAACAGATCAACTAACTAAAGATCATGATTTTATCTTTGGTGCTTTAGGAATACATCCGGAAAATGCAAATGAGATGAAAATCGATACACTAGATGAAATTAAAGCTTATATTAAGAATAATGATAAAATAGTAGCTATTGGGGAGATTGGATTAGACTATTATTGGGATGAAAATCCACCTAAAGATATTCAAAAGGATGTATTTAGAAGGCATATGAATTTAGCTAAAGAACTAAATTATCCAGTTGTTATTCATGATAGAGATGCACATCAAGACACATTAGAAATAATTAAGGAGTTTCCAGAAGTTACAGGTGTAGTTCACTGTTTTTCAGGAAGTGTGGAATTTGCGAAGGAATGCATAAAATTAGGGTATTATATAGGGATAACAGGTGTTGTTACATTTAAAAATGCAAAAAAGGTTGTTGAAGTAGTTAGAGAAATCCCTTTAGAAAAGATACTTGTAGAAACTGATTGTCCGTATATGGCACCTGAACCAAACAGAGGAAAAAGAAATAAATCAGATTATATTGAATATATAATAACTAAGATAGCAGAAATTAAGAATATTGACCCTTATGAGGCAAATTTGAGATTTAACGAGAATTTTTTTAGATTGATTAGAAAGGAAAAATAAGGTAAAATATTAAATGTACACTTTAAATATAATTTCTGTATTCAACATAAAGTAAATCTAATCTTAAACTGAAATTATCATTAAGTTTAATAAATGTTTCTATAATTTCATATCATTAAATTTTAATTTCATAATGAAGTAATATTAAATACCGCTATCATTTTTATATATTATATTTTATGCACAGAGTGCATTATTACAATGCTTCATTATATTGCAAGAGTTTACTAATTTGACAAGTCTAGAATATTAATATATAATTCAAAAGACACTCTTGCCAAAGGAGGGAAAATAATGATAGAAAAATTGAGACAATTTATTAGGCAAAGTTTTTCTAACGGTCCGAAGGCAAAAATTATAATTGGAACAATTGCGATAGCATTTGTAGTTGTTACAGCAGTGACTATAATGAGCATAAGAAAAACGCTCGTAATAAGTATAGACGGTAAAGAAGCGACTTTTGTCACTTACAAGGGGACTGTTAAAGGTGTGTTGCAAGAAAATGGGATAGAAGTATCGCCTAAAGATAAAGTGCAACCATCCTTGGAATCCAAAGTATCTGAAAAAGAAACTATTAAAGTAAAAAAGGCTGTTCCAGTAGATATTAAGGCTGGTGGAATGGAAGTACAATTGCAAACGGCAGAGGATACGGTTGAGGATATGCTGGATGCAGAGAAAAATACATTAAAAGATCAAGGAATAGAATTTGACAAAGACGTAGATGAAGTATCACCATCCCTAGAGTCTAAGTTAGAGGGTAACGAAAGTGTCCAACTTGTCAAAGTGGAAACAAAAGATGTCACCGAAAAGCAGCCAATTAACTTCGATACAATTGTAGAAAAAGATGAAAATTTGGACAGTAGTGTTCAGAAGGTTAAGAGTGAAGGAGTTAATGGTGAGAAACAAATTACTTATCAAATAATATATAAAGATGGGGTAGAGATTTCTCGTAATGTAAAGAGTACTAAAACCATATTGGAACCACAAAATGAAGTCGTGGTCAAAGGAACTGGTCAAGTGTACGCAAGCAGAGGTGGAGACAGAATAACTTATAAGAAAAAGATTAATTGCACAGCAACAGCTTATAGCAACCATTCTACTACAGCTACAGGGAGAACGCCTGTTAGAAATCAAGGTGGTATGAGTACGATTGCAGTAGATCCATCCGTAATACCGCTAGGAAGTAAAGTATATGTGGAAGGGTATGGATATGCAATTGCATCAGATACAGGTGGTGCTATAAAGGGCGACAGAATTGACATATACCTTAATTCGTCAAATGAATGTGATTCATGGGGAAGAAGATCAGTTGATGTATTAGTAGTTGCTTACCCAGGGCAATGGTAAGCTATTTTAAGAGATAACAGATGTTATCTCTATTTTTTTCTTTGAATTTGTGGATGTTTTATCATATTATTAGAAATGAGATAAAATAAATTAAGGGCTATTTTATGATATAAATATATTAACGTATAAAGTAATTATTAATAAAGAAAGGAAGTAACGTATTGATAAAAGAAGTAATAGTCGTTGAGGGCAGAGATGACGTTGATGCTGTAAAGAAAGCTATAGATGCAGAAATAATTGCTGTAGGAGGATTTGGCATAAATGCAAAAGTCATAGCAAGAATACAGGAGGCCCAAAAAAGAAAAGGTGTAATTGTATTAACAGATCCAGATTTTGCAGGGGAAAAAATAAGAAGAATAATAGCAAAAAGAGTTAAAGGGATAAAACATGCATATATTGCAAAAGAAGATGGACTTAAGAATGGAGATATTGGAGTAGAAAATGCATGCCCAGAAGTTATTTTGAAAGCACTTGAAATGGCAAAGATAACACAAGAAGAAAAACAAGAATTTTTTACTATGCAGGATATGTTTTATTTCAAGCTTACCGGAGATAACACTTCAAAGATTAGAAGAAATATGCTTGGTAAGTTATTAGGGATAGGTTATGGAAATGCGGCACAGATGGTTTCTAGATTAAATAATTACGGAATAACTAAAGAAGAATTTACTAATGCTATAAAAGAAATAGAAAAACAATTGGAAGTAGGTAAGAAATAAATGGATTTAAAAGATATAAAAACTCAGGAACTAGTCAAAAAATATAATTTTAAGTTCTCAAAAAGCCTTGGGCAAAATTTCTTAGTTGATGATTCTGTTCTTGATGATATAGTTAACGGAGCAGAAGTTAACAATGAGGATTTTATTATAGAGATTGGACCAGGTGTAGGTACACTTACTGCTCAACTTTTGATGAAAGCTAAAAAGGTAACATCTATTGAATTAGATAATGATTTAATTCCGATACTTGAGCAAGAGTTGGGGGAAAATGAGAATTTTAGTTTAATACATAAAGATGCACTTAAAGTGGATTTCAATGAACTTATTGGAGATGAGAAAAGTGTTAAGCTTGTAGCAAATCTTCCATACTATGTTACAACCCCTATAATAGTTAAGCTTCTAAAAGGTGGATATAATTTCAAATCATTAACTATAATGATTCAAAAGGAAGTTGCAGAGAGAATTAATGCTGAACCTAATTGTAAGGAATATGGTGCATTGTCGGTTTTAGTTCAGTATTATTGTAATACAGACATAATAAGGAAGGTACCACCAACTTGCTTTATTCCTAGACCAAAGGTTGAATCTATAGTAATAAGATTAGATAGATTAGATGAACCAAGAGTTAAAACTAAGGATATCAATATTATGTTTGAGATTGTAAGAGCAGGTTTCAATATGAGAAGAAAAACTCTATGGAATGCAGCAAAAACATTAAAAGTAGATAAAGAAAAATTAGAAGAAGCATTTAAAAAATCAGGAATTGATCCTAAGAGAAGGGCTGAAACATTAACACTAGAAGAATTTGCGGTTTTATCAGATTGCATATATGATATAAGAAACTAAAAGGTTGAGAATGAGTAATTATTGAATTATTCATTCTCTATTTTTTAGTTTCTATTAAATTTGCTGTGCTGCGTAGAGTATGAAAATATAGAAAAGTATTAGTTAAATCATAATTCTAATTTCCAAACATATACTATATGGAATAAATATATGTGGAGGGAATATAGGGTTGGCACACAACAAATTGTATAGAAACTTTATAATATTACAAGAAGATGAAAGAGGATATTCTCAATCTAATGATAAAGCTTTGTCTGGATATGCTAAGGTGGAGGCCAAAGGTGATAAATGCAAAATCTCATTTTATGCGCAAAACCTTAGGCAGGAAGATAATTATTCCATGGTACTTATATGTTGTAAGAAGGATTTAAAACAATTAATTGATATTGGACCTTTAGCAATAAATGAAGTCGGAAAGGGAGATACTAGCAAAGAATATTATGTAAATAACATAGCTGGTCTTGGAATATCTTATGAAAAAATATCTGGTGCTGCTATATGCAGGGTCAAAGATAACGAAACAGAGTTTGTGATGCATGGCTTTATGAATGGAGAAGAATCTGCTGATAATTGGAGAAAGTTTAAGATTATAAAAGTTGATTCTAGGAAATCTGTTGATAAAACAACATTACAAACTAAGGATAAAGAAAATTTGACTGTAAGTACACCAAGTAAAATTATAGCTCAGTCAGATACAAAAGTGGATGAATTAATAAAGGCACCTAAATTACAAGATGAATCAGTTGAACGAAAAAAAGATGAGATTGATCTTCAACCTAAAGCGAACATAGAATCTAAAGTTGAAGATAAACAAAATAGGATTCCAGAAGATCATCAAAACATAACTGAAACTATAGATAATTTAGATGAGGAAAGAAACAAGAATAAAGAGATCAAAAAATGTGAGAAAGATTATAAACATGACAAGTGCGACAAGCATGATAAAGAAGATAAATATGATAAGTGCGATAAACACGACAAATGTGACAAAGAAGATAAATACGATAAGTGCGATAAACATGACAAATGCGATAAAGAGGATAAATACGATAAGTGCGATAAACATGACAAATGTGATAAAGAGAGTAAATATGATAAGTGCGATAAACACGACAAATGTGATAAAGAGGATAAATACGATAAGTGCGATAAATATGACAAATGTGATAAGGAAGACAAATACGATAAATATGATAAATGGGATAAAGATGAAAAATATAATAAGTTTGATAAATATGATAAACATGATGAGTATGACTATTTCGAAAAAGAAGAAGATATGGATGATGTTATTGGTAAAATAGCTAAGAAATTAGATACTTATGATGGGGTAATAGATCTAAAAGTAAGTCATCACATGTATGAGGATGTTATAATATATGGATTCATAAAGGATAAGAAGAATCATAATTCTAAATGGAAGAAATTCAAATTAGAAAAGAAATGTAGAAATGAAAATCAGGATATAGATAATGTGCAAGTTAGCTCTAGAAGAATAGAAGAAAACTTTAAATTGGATAAATTAAATAACGTAGATACATCAGATAGAATGGACATAATAGATTTCGATGAATATGAAAATAATATTCAACAAGGAAATTTAGGTGGAGCCACAGGAGCAAATGATACATCTACGATGAATACGACTGGTGCAGGGGATACTACTGGTGTAGGGGAGTCTATGGAGCAAGGCAACTCAAATACTGGAATGAGCCAAGTTGATACAGGAACAATGTGGCAACCATGGTCAGGGAACTCGGCAAATCAGACTAGCGCAGGAGGTATGAACCAGACAGGCACTAATACTGTAGCAGATCAAACATCATCAAATACTGGAATGAATCAAATGAACACAGGAACAATGTGGCAACCATGGTCAGGTGGAACAATGAATCAGACAGGAACAATGGGACAGCCAGAGACTAGCGGTGAAACTGGAGGCATGGGACAGCTAGACTTAAATATGGGAGATACATCAAATGAAAATAATAATAATCAAAATACTTCAAATCAGGGATTCACTATAAGTGGAGATATAGGTAAGTATTTTGAGAAGTTAGCACAAGATTTTAAACCGTTTATTGGAAAATTAAATGATATAAACTTCTGTAAGTGGTATAAAATCATTGTAAATGGTATAGAAGATTTATCAAATGATTCAAATTATAACAAATATACATTAGCATATTATCCAATGTTAAATTATTATCCTTACATTAGTAAAACAGGACATTTCTTATTAGGATATAAATGCAATAAAGATGGAGAAATGCAATATATTATATATGCAATACCAGGAAGCAAAGAAAAAAATGATCAACCATATGGTGGAAGAACAGGTTTCGTAACATGGACTAATGATAGTAATAATAGCCAAGGATATTGGTTAATGTTCTATGATTTTAAAAATTCTTCAATCGTAATTCCAGCAAGATAGAGAACATTGTTATGAATAAGAAGCAGTTGATTGTTACGTCAATATTGTTATCATTGATGTTGATACTGGTCATAACCCAGGGCTTCTTTAAAGAAAATTTCGAACAGGTAATTCTTATGGATCAGGGAATAAGCAAATTTAAAGAATATTCTTTTGACGAGAATAAATATGTTATATCTCTGCCAAGTGAATGGAATGTGGAGGAAAAAGAAAGTAAAGGGCAATATGTGAGTTATGAATTAGATTTTAAAGACAAAAATAATAAGCTTACTGGTTTATTGCAAGTAGTAAATACAAAAGAGGATATAAACGTGTTTGCAGAAAAAGATTTAAATAGTCAATGCCTAGAATATTATAATTCAGAATTAACACCTTTTAAAAATTCCTATAATTCAGGAGTATTAGTTAAATATGAAACAAAAGTAAAGAATGGGTATGATTTTAATAATGAATGCTATTATCTAAATTTAGAAGAAGGTAAAACAGCAAAGATATTATTTAATCTTAAGTCAAAGGATTATAAGGATAATATGAAGACTATTTTAAATACGATTATTTCAAGTATTAAATCATCTCAAAGTTGAAATTAACCAATTTATTGTATATAAAGTTTTCTGGATCATAAGTGGTTGATGTGAAAAGATTACATTATATGCTTAATATAAAACATATAATTGTATGAATGTTGAGTTGATGAGTTAAATAAGATTTGCCAAGGATAAGCATAAGTATTATAATTTAAGTATCAAGGAGAGGCCAGGATAGCTTCTCCTTGATACTTATTTGACGTTTGGAGGCGAGCAATGAGGATAATACTATTTGAGATATTTGGGATACAGATAAAGAGTTATGGATTAATGATTGCAATTGGAATAATAGTTGCAGCTGCTATATTTATAAATAAAGGAAAGAAAAAAGGCTATGATGAGGATTCCTTATTAAATTTAGTAATTTTAGCTGTAATAGGTGGAGCACTTGGTGGAAAGGGATTATTTATATTAACTGAGATTAAAGATATTATTAAAGAGCCAAGCATATTACTGAACTTTGGATATGGATTTGTTATATATGGTGCCATAGGTGGAGGAGCCTTGGCTATGTACTTATATTCTAGGAAAAAGTCTTGGAACATTGTTGAAATGTTGGATATGACGGTTCCAGGTCTTGCAATAGCCCAAGGTTTTGGTAGAGTTGGATGTTTTCTGGCTGGATGTTGTTATGGAGCAGAAACCAAGTTACCAATAGGCGTTACATTTCCAAAGGGATCTTTAGCACCAGCTGGAATACACGTGCATCCAACGCAAATTTATTCATCAATATTTGACTTTTTGTTAGGATTTATGCTTTTGTACTATAGTAAGAAAGAAAAACAAAAAGGAAAAATAGTGGGACTATATTTAATAGTATATAGTATAGGTAGATTTTTAGTAGAGTTTTTAAGGGATGATCCAAGAGGGAATATCGGGATTCTATCAACATCACAATTTATCGCAATATTTACTTTGGTGATTGGTATTGTTGTATTTAATAACCATAGGATTTTCAAAGGAGCGAAGAAGAACAGTGAGAAATAGTAAGTTTTTAACAATAGTTTTACCATTGGTAGTAGTCTCTAGTATGATGCTCTCAGGGTGTAGCTTCATTGATAATATAGAAGTTAAAATGAATCTTAAAAATCAACAATTTGATTATATAAAGCAAAATAAAGTCGATAAAATTATCATACAAAGTGTTAGAGATAGTGGATTTAGGTTTGTAGTTAACGATCCTAAAGCCATAGAAGACATTTACAAGATTTTATCAGATGGAAGTGAAGTTTCAAAGAAAAGCTCATTAGATCCAGATTATATTTTTGAGGTGTGCATTGGAGATGAAGTGAGAAAGTATCAGTATGTAGTTGGAGCTAACGAACATGGGACAGGAAACTTTTATGATGACGATAAGGCATTTTCAGTACCTAAAAATTTAGAGAATACAATAATGCAAAATCTTTCATTCATAAGAAAGCCAAGAGACTTTAATTATATATACTATCAATCAATATTAAAAGTTATTGATAAGAAAAAAGAAAGTTTATCCAACGGAAACAAAGTTGGAGTGAACATAGCTGGAGATACAGATTGTTTGAAATACATATTTTCTGTGGATTTAGAAGATTTTAAGAAAAGTTTGAACAAAACTTTACCTAGTGTTGATTTAGTAAATAATAATTATGAAGATTTTGATACAATAATTAAAGTGAAAAATAGAGGATATAATAGTACTGTTTTCAAAACACTAATAACAGTAGATAATAAAAAGGATAATTCCTTTGAAAGCTATTATATAACAGCAGAATATAATTATAAAGACTGGGATATTAAAATAAGTGAGCCTAATAAAACCCCACAAGATTGGTAAGCAAAGGAGCATATATAAATGAGTTGTGAAAATTGTAAAAGTAAAGACACATGTCAATCTAAAGGAACAGGATGTAGTGAAGAAAGTTTAAAGTTAACATCCAGATATGGAAATATTAAAAATGTTATAGGTATTATAAGTGGAAAAGGTGGAGTTGGTAAATCAACTGTAACTGGAATGATGGCAAGTATGTTATCTAAGAAGGGATATAAAGTAGGAGTATTGGATGCAGATATTACAGGTCCATCTATGCCTAGATTTTTTGGAGTTAACAATAAAAGAGCTAAAATAATTCCATTAGAAAATGATATGGTAAAATTTGAGCCAGTGGAAACAGAAAGCGGGATAAAAATAATTTCCATGAATCTTTTAACAGCAGTAGAAGATGAACCTGTAATCTGGAGAGGACCTGTAATTACAGGGGTGTTAAAGCAGATGTTTGTAGAAACTAATTGGGAAGAGCTTGACTATTTACTTATAGATATGCCACCAGGTACAGGAGACATTGCTTTAACTGTAATGCAGGAATTTCCTATTGATGAAATTGTAATAGTTTCTACACCACAAGATATGGTGTCTATGATAGTCAAGAAAGTTGTTATTATGGCCCAAAAGATAGGTGTAAAGATTAAGGGTGTAGTAGAGAACATGGCATATATAAACTGTCCAGATTGTGATAAAAAGATACGAGTATTTAGCAGAAAGTCATCAGAAGAAAATGCAGATTATCTTGGAATTCCTTTAATAGGAGAGCTACCAATTAATATTGAACTTACAGAAGCATTGGAGCAAGGAAAAGCAGAGGAATACGTTAAGGAGAATCCGCTATATTCACTGATATTTGAAGGATTATATTAATAGAAAACTTCTTTTCCTTATACTATATTTATTTCATTATTTTAAATTATATTATTAAATATACATAACTTAATATTTCTTGGGAAATAATAAGTTTGTAATTTGATATTAGAGGAGATGAAGTAAACCATGAAACCAAAAGTAGATAAAGATACTTGTATAGCTTGTGGATTATGTCCATCTATATGTCCAGAGTGCTTTGACATGCAGGATGATGGAAAAGCAGGAGCTATAGTTGATGAAGTTCCAGAAGGTTGTGTAGATGAGGCAAAAGAAGCAGAAGAAAGCTGTCCAGTAAATGCAATTGAAATAGAAGAATAAAATTTAATTGCAAAATACAACTAAAACGTCTAAAATAAATAATATTTATTTATTATTTGATCAAAAATAGGATTAATTTTGTTTTATAAAACAAAATTAATCCTATTTTTATTCTATATGTTTTGCATTAATAAGCTTAAAACGCAGATAAGTGAAATGTTTAATTACTACGTAGAGCTTCGAAACTTAATTGTATATATATAAATTGTTTTATATAATAGTTAGTTTGAAATAGTATTTACTGATGATGCATGAAATATTCTTTCTATAGGAAGAACAGCTAAAATTACTAAGCATATGATTCCTTCTATTCCAACCATAGGACCATTAACAAGCAAAGAATAAACTACTGGAGACATTCCTTCTGGGGCAAATGATCCAAAGAAAACTATACCAGAAATAAGATGACATAAAAATCTGACCAGTACTGCAATGCTTACCCCAACTAACTTTCTTTGTTTGAAAAATCCGGCAAGACCTAATGCTGTAAAGGGCAATGGATAATCAAACAAAACTTGAACAGGATGTAGTATATATGGATCCAGTATTAAGGTTATTACACCATAAAGAAATCCTGTTAAACATCCAACTTCAGGACCATATATGAATGCTATGAGTAATACTGGTATCATGCTGCCTAAAGTTATGCTACCACCTTGAGGAAAATGATATAATCTTAGCATTTTTAATATAGTGGCTAACGCCAATGCTATACCAATCCTAGCAATTAGTTCTGGAGTGAATTTTATCTTTCTTGCCTTAGCTAATACTATAAGCAGTAAAATACATCCTAATAAAGTTATAATGGACATTGGACTTGCAAGAATGTCTTGAATGTTTTGTGAGAAATTCTGGAAAAGTTTGGAAAACTGTTCGATCCAATCATTAAAAATTGACATAAAAAAACCTCCTTAATTGTGCTCGGAGATTATCAACCAAATAAATAGTTTAAAGTTTTTAAGAGGTTGCATTCCCTACGCTAGAATTAACTAGATCAGGTTTTAAGGGTTTATGAATATCAAATCTCAGCCGCTCGGCTCCCCTAGCACATTATAAATATATTACACTTACACTATTTTATACCTATTATTATAGATAGTCAATTAGATTGTATGTATTAAATTTGTTATTATTACTTAAATTGGAATGTGAATTTGAGCTAGAAGCAATCAAATTTATAGAGTGATGTGGGATTGTGTTATTTGGTAATTTATTTGATGAAATGGTGAAGATATCATCATTTCTATTGACAATAGTAGCATCTTTATATGTTGAATCTAATATAAAATCTTTCATAATAACAAAACAGTCCTTTCAGTAAAGATTTCTTTGTTATTATTATTTACAAGTAGAAAAGTAAGTATACTTGTAAAAGATTAAAGAACTAAATAAAAAAATATGAATTTTAATATTTAGCTCTTTAATTATGAGTAAATAGTTAACATATATATTTTTCGATTAATCTAATCTTTCAACTATAAATCCAACAAGACCAGGTCCGGTATGAACGCCAAGAGCAGGTCCTATTGATCCTCCTAAAGTACATTCAATTAGATTAGGAAGATCTTTTATAGAATCATAAAGCATTTTAGATTTCTCAGGTGCATTCCCATCTAAAACCCAAACTTTACATTTATGATTTTCTAGATAATTTGTTAATATATTTGTTAATTTAGATATACACTGTTTTATGCCTCTTATCTTACAAACCGTATGGTATATGCCGTCATCGCCAACAGTAATAATAGGCTTTAGATTGAGTACACCCGCTATAGTTCCGGCAACTTTACCAACTCGGCCTCCCTTTATTAAGTATTCTAATGTATCTATTGTAAAAAACACGTCAATCTTATCTCTAAAGGAAGGTAAGGTCATTACTATTTCATCAAAGGATTTCCTTTGCTTTATTAGGTTTAGAGTTTCAATGACCATAGCTCCTTCTGACATAGTTAAAGTCATAGAATCAAATACCAAAGTTTTCACTTCAGGGACATTTTCAGATGCAAGTCTTGCAGAGTTATAAGCGCCAGAAAGGCCACTTGATATTGTTATAATAATTGCATGTGTATATCCCTCATTTTTTACCTGTTCCAAAGCATCTGTAAAATCCTCAACGCCAGGTAAGGAAGTTTTAGGTATCTCCTTAGGCAAATATTCATATAAAGTCTTTGGTGTTATATCTATTCCATCAATATACTCTCTATCAGAGAATATAATTTTAAACGGGACTACTTTAATATTATTTTCTATTACGAAATTTGCATTCAAATCAGAAGCACTATCAGTTATTAATGCTATTTTATCCATATTAGTTCCTCCTAGAAATGTATAGTCTTAGTTTAATTATAACACTATTTGTAAAAATTACATTTCTTATAGCTTACTTAAAGAAATAATTTGTATTATAAGTTTTAAATAATAAATTCCATTATTTATAAAATTGTTTGGTTTGCATAACATGATAGTTTGAAATAAATTCTACTCAATTAAGCTTTTAGAACACAGATAATAATAATTTTCTTATAGCTTATTATGAAAAAATACTTGAAATCATAGTAAATTACAACAATAAAGATTATCTACAATAAGTCAAATATAAAAAAGTCGTAAAAAATGAATAAATCGAAAGATAATAGGATGTAAATTAAGATAATTAAAATCTAGTGGTTTAAAAATAAAAAATTAGAAGTATTGCTAATGAATACCTAATACAGTATAATAGTACGGTAGTAAAAATACTATATATTGTGCCATGGAGGGAATAATAATGCTATATGTTGTGAAACGCGATGGAAGAGAAGTTGAATTTAATTCAGATAAGATAGCTCAAGCAATTAAAGGATCAGCTAGTGAAATCGGTTTAAATTTAAAAGAAAGTCAAGTTCTAGATACCGTACATAAGGTGATTACGTATATAGAAGAAGAGTATAAAAAGACTATAACTGTAGAACAAATACAAAATTTTGTAGAGAAGGCATTAAGAGATGAGGGACACAAAGATATAGCAGTCGCTTATTCAGCATACAGACGTGAAAGAACTAAAGTCAGAGACATAAAATCAGATTTAATGAAAGCTATAAGACAAATTGGAGTTGAAACTGATAGAGATAATGCAAATGTAGGAAATAACTTCAGCTCTAAGTTATTAAGAATAGCATCTGAATCAAATAAGTGGAATACACTAGCTACTATGCCAAAGAATTTAGCAAAGGCTCATGAGAATGGAGACTTATATTATCATGACTTAGATAGCTATAATTTAACTGTAAACTGCTTGCATATACCAACAAAAGAGATATTAGAAAATGGATTTAATACTGGATATGGGACAATTAATGCTCCTAAGAGAATTGAAACCGCTGCTGAATTATCATGTATATTATTACAATCAACTCAAAATGATATGTTTGGTGGTCAATCTCATCCAGATTTTGATAATGATATGGCTATATTTGTAGAGCCAACTAGAGAAGAAATTAGAGAAGAATTATTGGAACTAGGTGTATCAGACGAAAAGTTAGAAGCTATGGTAGAAAAGAAAGTAAGAAAAAAGGTACAACAAGCAATGCAGGGTGTAGTTTATAACCTTAATACAATGCATTCTAGAGCAGGATCTCAAGTACCATTTAGTTCAATTAATATTGGTTTACCTACAAGCTCAGATGCAGCATTAGTATGCGAAGTTTTTCTTTTAGAATATGAAAAAGGATTAGGTAAAGGTGAACAACCAATTTTCCCTAATATAATTTTTAGAGTTAAATCAGGTGTTAATAGAGAAGAAAATGATGAATATTTTTATTTATATAAGCTAGCATGTAGAGTGGCTGCAAAGAGAATGAATCCAACTTTTATGAATATCGATGCAGATTTTAATAAAGAATATTACGATAAAGGTTATGTTCCAGCTACAATGGGATGTAGAACTTATCTTATGAAAAATATAAATGGTGAACCTGGTTGTAAAGGAAGAGGAAATATAGCACCTACAACTCTTAATCTTCCAAGAATAGGCTTGCAGGCTAAAAATGATATAAATAAGTTTTTTAGTATATTGGATGCAAGATTAGAATTAGCAAAAGATTCTTTAATGCATAGATATGAGATTTTAAAAAATCTAAGAGTTAAGGATTTACCTTTTGTCGCAGGTCAAGGACTTATGAAAGGTTCAGAAGGATTAAAACCCGATGATTCTATAGAGCCAATATTAAAGCAAGGAACTTGGGGAATAGGATTCATAGGTGTTGCTGAAACCTTATTAGCTTTAGTTGGAAAGCACCATGGTGAAGATGAAGAAGCAAGGAAATTAGGAATAAAGATTGTTGAACATATAAGACAATACTGTGATAGACTTACAGAGGAATATAAGTTAAATTGGAGCTGTTATGCGACTCCAGCAGAAGGACTTTCGGGTAAGTTTATAAAGCAAGATCAAAAGATATTTGGATTGATAAAAGGAGTAACTGACAAGGAATATTACACAAATAGTTATCATGTACCTGTTTCATACCCAATATCTATTAAAGATAAGATTGATATTGAAGCGCCATATCATAAACTTTGCAATGGTGGGCATATAAGTTATATTGAAGTAGATGACACACCAGATGCAGAAACAATAATGGATATAATAAATTATGCATATAGAAATACTAATATCAGTTATATGGGTATTAATTTCCATATAAGATATTGTAGAGAATGTGGTACTTATCTTCAAAACAATGAAAACAAGTGTCCTAAATGTGGCAGTCAGAATATTCAAGGAATATCAAGAGTTACAGGATATTTAAGTTTAGATGAAAGATTTGGTGCTGGAAAGTATCATGAAAGAGAAGATAGAATATCACATACTGAGAGACATGGGCATCATTACTAAAAGTATACTGATGATAGATTTTTAATTTATAAATTATAATATAGAAAAGGAAGATGGATTTATTAATCTCATCTTCTTTTTTTATTTAAAAATATATCAATATATATTTTTAAATATTTAATTCATCAGATGTTATATTGGATTATAAGGCAATATAAAACAAATAATCTTATGGGGAATGAGTTATATAATACAGAAGTTATATATTAAGGAAGCAAAAAAACATATTTTCTATAAGAATTATTAAAAAATAGAGGCATAAAAAGTAAACTTTAATATATTAATGAAATTAATAGAGAATATAATGTAACTATTTGGTATGAATACTAAATATATTGGGTAAATCTGTTAAAGAAAATGGACTGTTAATTTATCAATGTATTGCAACATCAAAAAAAAAACTTGCAATAATTGAGAGTATTTTCATTAAAAACAATTAAAATTTGAAAATACATGAAGGAGAGTAGCTGTTTCGTTGCAAAAAAATAAAATAAATCTTGTATAGATTTATTAATATATGATATTATAAATATACAGTAAAAATGTTAATTTATTAAAAATATGCTTTAAGTAATAAGAAAATAATATAAATGGGGGGACTAAAATGGCACTTAGTAATTTAAAAACTAATAAAAAAGTTTCTATAGTAGATACTACTCTTAGAGATGGTGAGCAGACAGCAGGGGTAGTTTTTGCTAATGAAGAAAAAATAGTAATAGCAGAAATGTTAAGTGACTTAGGTGTTGATCAGCTAGAAGTAGGGATTCCTACAATGGGCGGGGACGAGAAGAAGGCTATAAAAGAGATTGTAAAAAGAAATTTAAAGCCTAGTATTATGGCATGGAATAGAGCTGTAGTCAGCGATATAGAACAATCAATAGATTGTGGAGTTGATGCAGTTGCCATATCAATATCAGTATCGGATATACACATTCAGCATAAACTTAAAACATCTAGAGAATGGGTATTAGAAAGCATGGTTAAATCTGTAGAATTTGCAAAGAAAAATGGCCTTTATGTATCTGTTAATGGGGAAGATGCATCTAGAGCAGATAAAGACTTTTTAGTTGAATATATTAATGCAGCTAAACAAGCAGGTGCAGATAGATTTAGATATTGCGATACTGTAGGAATTATGGAGCCATTTAAAATTAGAGATGATATTAAATATATATATGATAAAACAGGCTTTGATATAGAAATGCACACTCATGATGACTTTGGAATGGCAACAGCTAATGCGGTAGCAGGGATTAAGGGTGGAGCATCGCATGTTGGAGTAACTGTAAATGGTCTTGGAGAAAGAGCGGGTAATGCAGCATTAGAAGAAGTTATAATGGCATTAATGCTTGTTTACGGATATAATGGCGATGGAATAAATACGCAAATGTTTAGAGAAGTATCACAATATGTATCAAGAGCATCAGGAAGAGAACTTCCAATATGGAAAGCTATTGTTGGAACAAATATGTTTGCACATGAATCAGGAATTCATGCAGATGGAGCAATAAAAGATCCTAAGAATTATGAAGCGTTTGATCCAGATATAGTTGGCCTTGAAAGGCAAATTGTTATAGGAAAGCATTCAGGAAGAGCTTCAATAATAAATAAATTTAGAGAATATAATAGAGAACTTACAGAGGATGAAGCAAAAGGAATACTTGAACTTGTAAGAGCTACGTCAGTTAGATTAAAGAGAACTTTATTTGATAAAGAAGTAGTTCAATTATATAAAGAGTATCATAGACGATTAGAAGAAAGAAATAAGCAATAATAGGGGGGCGTAAACGTGGGAGATAATTTAGTTTATAAGATTTTAAAAAGCCACATTGTTGAAGGTGAATTAAAGGCAGGAGAGCCTATAGCATTAAAGATTGATCAAACGTTGACTCAAGATTCAACAGGAACAATGGCATATCTTCAATTAGAAGCTATGGGAATAGATAGAGTTAAGACAAAGAAATCAGTAGCATTTATAGATCATAATATGTTACAACAAGGTTTTGAAAATGCAGACGATCATAAGTTTATTCAAACAGTTGCATCTAAATATGGAGTATATTTTTCAAAGCCAGGGAATGGAATCTGTCATCAAATTTTCTTAGAAAGATTTTCAACACCAGGAGATACATTAATAGGTTCTGATAGTCATACCCCAACAGCTGGTGGTGTTGGTATGCTTGCCATGGGTGCAGGTGGATTAGATGTTGCTCTTGCTATGGGAGGTGGAGCGTACAATATTAACACTCCAAAAGTTGTAAAGATTGAACTAACTGGAAAATTAAATAGAATGGTTGCTGCAAAAGATGTTATTCTTGAAGTCCTAAGAAAATTAACAGTTAAAGGCGGTGTTGGTAAAGTATTTGAATATGCCGGTGAAGGTGTTAAGACACTTTCAGTTCCAGAAAGAGCTACTATAACTAACATGGGAGCAGAACTTGGAGCTACAACTTCAATTTTCCCAAGTGATGAAAGAACATTAGAATTTTTTAAGGCACAAGGAAGAGAAGAAGACTTTATAGAATTTAAGCCAGATGAAGATGCGGTATATGATGAAGTAGTAACAATCAATTTAAGTGAATTGACACCACTTACAGCTAAGCCTCATAGTCCAGATAATGTTGCTAAAGTTAGTGAAGTTGGTAAGATTAAAGTTGACCAAGTATTTATAGGAAGCTGTACTAACTCTTCTTATGAAGATTTAATGAAAGTTGCAAAGATATTAGAGGGAAATAAAGTACATCCAGATGTTAGTTTGGTAATTGGACCAGGATCAAGGCAAGTTATGGAGATGATAGCTAGAAATGGAGCTCTAGCAGATATAATTAGTTCAGGGGCAAGAATACTTGAAAATGGTTGCGGACCATGTATCGGTATGGGTCAATCACCAGGAACTGATGCAATTTCGCTTAGAACTGTAAATAGAAACTTCTTTGGTAGAAGTGGAACATTATCAGCACAAATATATATAGTAAGTCCTGAAACTGCTGCAGTTTCGGCTATAAATGGATTTTTAACTGATCCAACAGAAGTAGATGTAGATTTAACAATAGATATGCCTAAGGAATTCTTAATAGATGATTCAATGATTTTAGCACCGGCACCAACAAATGCTGAAGTTGAAGTTGTTAGAGGACCAAACATTAAGCCATTCCCAGTAAGTAAGCCGTTAGCTGAAGAATTAGATGGTAAAGTACTAATAAAGGTTGAAGATAATATTACAACTGACCATATTATGCCTTCGAATTCTAAGTTATTGCCATTTAGATCAAACATACCTTATCTTGCAGAATATTGCTTCAACACAGTTGATGCAGAATTCCCTAAGAGAGCTAAGGAGTTTAATGGTGGATTTATAATTGCTGGAGGAAATTACGGACAAGGCTCAAGTAGAGAACATGCAGCATTGGCACCACTATACTTAGGAGTTAAGGCTGTTATAGCTAAATCATTTGCAAGAATTCATAAAGCAAACTTAATTAATAATGGAATAGTTCCTATGGAGTTTAAGAATGAAGCTGATTATGATAAGATTGAGTTAACTGATGATTTGAAGATGGAAGACATTCAAACAGCTTTAGAATCAGGAACAGTTAAAGTTAAGAACTTAACTAAGGGAACTGAGTTTGAAGCTACAGTTGATTTAACAGAGAAAGAAATTGCTGTTATTAAAGAAGGCGGAAGACTTAATTACGTTAAAGCAAATAGTTAATTATAAGATAAAGAGTGAAAATGCAGGGTCTTTAAGACTCTGCATTTTTTATACAAATAAGCATGTAAACTTAAGGATTATAATTCAAATTTAAGATGGGTGTAATATGCAGGTGATTTGTAAATGTGATTATACTTACGTTATAATTAATTATCTAATAGAATGTATATAAATAGATTGATGAGAAAGAAGTGTAAGTTTGATGGAAAAGACTATAAGATTAGCAGGAATAGCATATGAGAGTTTAGTTAACGGGCCTGGTATAAGGAGAGTATTTTTTTCACAAGGTTGTAAACATAACTGTAAGAGTTGTTTTAATCCTGATACTCATGATTTTTATGGCGGAGAACAAAGAGATATAGATGAATTAATTAGTGATACATTAAATAATGAAATTATAAAGGGAGTAACATTTAGTGGCGGAGATCCGTGGGAACAGGCAGATAAATTTGCATATATGGCAAAGGAGTTTAGAAAAAAAGGCTTAAATATTTGGAGCTATACAGGATATACATATGAATATATTTTAGAAAATAGGGATTCTAGATTAGGCTGGAGCGATTTATTAAACAATATTGATGTTCTTGTAGATGGAAGATTCGAAGAAACTAAGATGTCAGATGGACTTAAGTTTAGAGGTTCAACTAATCAAAGAATAATAGATGTTAAAGAAAGTATAAAAAAAGATAAAATTGTTATTATAGAATTTTAGTATTAATATAAGATGTTTTTGAAAGTATCCACAAATATGTTAGTATAATTAGAAAAGCTGTGGATTATTATTTGAACTATGTGGATAAATTTTGGAGTAATAAAATAGGCGCATATATCACAACATAAGTTATATTACTTATAGTGAAAGTTAGGTGAATGGAGCTTGATTTTAAATAAAGAATTTTATAAACAAGGTGCATTAATTTTAGCGAAAGAACTTTTGGGAAAAGTTATTATAAGAAAGGTTGACGGAGTGACCTTAAGAGCTAAAATTGTTGAAACAGAAGCGTACATAGGGGAAATAGATAAGGCATCGCATGCTTATAATGGAAGAAGGACTGAAAGAACTGAACCTTTATTTAGAGAAGGTGGGATTGCTTATGTTTATTTTATTTATGGAAAATACTATTGTTTTAATGTTATAAGTGGATTAGAAGATAAAGGAGAGGGAGTTCTAATAAGAGCATTGGAACCGTTAAATGAATTTGAGTATCTTGCAAAAAAAAGGTTTAATCAAAATTATGATGAACTTTCAGAAACAAAGAAAAAGGCAATTACAAATGGACCGTCAAAACTGTGCATTGCATTTTCAATAGATAAATCAGAAAATTATAAAAGGTTATATGAGGAAGGTGACTTTTATATAGAAGAAGGAGAAAAAGATACGTTTAAAATAGTAGAAACGAAAAGAATCGGAATAGATTATGCAGAAGAAGCAATAGATTTTCCATGGAGATTTTATATAGAGGGAAATAAATACATATCGAAAAAGTAGCAAACTTTCAATGTAATTTCTATTGGCATTTAATTTAAATACAAATTTTTACTAAAAAGAAATAAAGCGTAATATATTTAATACGATAAATCTATCATGAGATATTTTTTTATAGGAGATAGATTTATGATTACTAGAGTAATTAATAGAAATTTTAGTACGTATAAATATAAAAAGAGAAAAGCATCTTTAAAAATAAAAGTTACTAAAGAAAATATTATATCGTTTAGTGAAATACTCGAGAATGTACAAATGCTTAGGAAAAAAGGAATTATATCAGTATCAGATCTTAATAGAAATATATCTAAGTCTATAAAAAAATAGTAATATAAAGATGACAGTACATGGATTAATTAAGGCATGTATTGTCATCTTTATATTACTCATTTTCTTTATCAACATTGATTAATTTATCTGAAATGATAAATCTAGGTCTGTGTTTAGCTTCATTATATATTTTCCCGATATATTCCCCTATTACGCCAAGAGATAAGAGCTGAACTCCGCCAAGCACCCAAATGGAAAGGGTTAATGAAGTCCAACCAGTAACTGTACGGCCTAAAATTTTAACTATAAGAGTATAAAGTAGGGCTGCACCTCCAGCAAAAAATATAGTAAAACCAAGGAGGGTTATTAATCTTATTGGTTTTATGCTAAAGGATGTAATTCCGTCCAAGGCAAAGGCTATCATCTTTTTTAGAGGATATTTAGATTCACCAGCAAATCTTTCATGACGTTCATATTCAACAACTGAGTATTTATATCCTATTAATGGAATCATTCCACGAAGAAATAAATTAACTTCCTTATATTGACTTAGCCCGTCTACAACACGTTTGCTCATAAGTCTATAATCTGCATGATTATAGACCATGTCTACGCCCAGAATACGCATTAATTTATAAAAACCTAATGCAGTTGTTCTCTTGAAAAAGGTATCAGTTTCTCTAGTGGATCTTACTCCATAAACAATATCGCATCCATCATAATATTTTTCTACAAATGCATCTATGACATCTATATCATCTTGTAAATCTGCATCTAATGATATAGTCATATCTGAATAATCTTTAGCAACCATGAGCCCAGCAAGTAAGGCGTTCTGGTGGCCCCTGTTCCTTGAAAGATTAATTCCTGAAAATATATTATTTTTAGAATGAAGCTCTTCAATTATGCTCCAAGTTCTATCTTTTGAACCATCATTAACAAAAAGTATTTTGCTTTTATTAGATATTAAGTTATTTGAAATCATAGTCTTAATTTTTACTAGCAATCTTTTACTAGTTTCGTGTAAAACTTCTTCTTCATTGTAGCAAGGAATTACAAGATATAGTATATCCTTCATAAAATCGCCTCCAATGATTAGTATAACCAAATAAATTAACAATATTATTCAATTGTAGTTTTAATATTCATTATTTTATAATTCATATCTTATATTTGATATAACTACAGAGGTTTCGCTTATTAAATTAATTTCAGTATTAACCCTATCTGGTCTAGAACTTTTAAGAATTTTTACAATAGGTCTTAGTGGGAAGTTAGGTATAGTTTCTTGTACAACAGCTATGTCACCATTACTTAGATCAACTAAAGTTCCTTTTGAGAAAGGAATTACAATTTTGCAGAATATATTAACAATTTCATAGTCAAATTTTTTGCCTGCATTAGACATTAAATATTCAAGAACATCACTTGGAAACATTGCTCTTTTATTAGGTCTACCGGTTGATAAAGAGTCATATGCGTTAGCAATGCTTACAATTTTACTTAAGGTATTTATCTCATCATTAGCTAGCTTATTAGGATAACCTAATCCATCAGGTCTTTCATGATGCTGTAGTGTTATTATTTTGCTATTAGCGCTCAGATTATAAGAGTCTGATAAATATTTATATCCGAGTATTGGATGTTGGTCTAATATCGTAACTTCTTCATCCGTTAGTTCTTCTTCTTTCATAAGAATTTCTTTTGGAATAAATGTTTTCCCAACATCATGAAGCAAAGCTCCAATACAAAGATATTGAAGTTGTCTTTTTGGAAGCTTCAGTGCAATTCCAAGGACTAGCGATATTACAGCAACATTCACAGAATGAGAGTAGATATAATTATCCATGCTTCTTATGTCTATTAGTGAAAGTAAGACACTTTTATTATTTAGAACATTTTCAATTAAATCTTCAGCCATAGACTCAATATTATTGAAATATACTGATTCCTTTTTTGAAAACTTATCAGCAACAGTAAGTCTATTTATATTTGAAAAAGCTTCTTTTATTGTTAGAATTGCTTTTTGTCTTAATTCAGGTTTAATAATATCTTCAATTTCATCAGAACTAAATTCATCAATTATATATATTGATAAAATATTTAAATCCTTTATCTTAAAAATAATTCTTTCACTAAGGACCATACCAGCCCTTACTAATACTCTACCATCAGAATCATATAATGTCTTACCAATAACTGTATTCGGTTTTACACATTCAATTGGAATTAATCTCATATTATCTTCTCCTCAAATGTTGGTTATAGTACAATTTACAACATAATTCTTAGTTAAATGTTAAACATAATAGTAGTATATCAGTAAAATTGGCGTATTTATAGTATTATGATGAAAAAATATATTATTTTGTTTAACATATTTAAAAAATAGAACTAACTACTAGTTAGAAAACAGGTCTGATAGTTAGATTTTTATACAACATATTTAATATAGGATACTAAACTCATAATTGATAATAAGTTAAGTATTTTAGCAGATTTGAGTATATATAAGTCCATTAACTTTTTATATTAATAAATGATAATTTTGTTACTTGATATTTAAATTGTGTTATAATATTATAGATTACAAATAAAAATATCAAAGGGGGCTTTTTCAATGTCAAGAGTTTATAATTTTTCAGCAGGACCAGCTGTATTACCAGAGTCAGTCCTAAGAGAAGCAGCGGGGGAAATGCTAGACTACAAGGGGACAGGCATGTCAGTTATGGAGATGAGTCATCGTTCTAAAGCGTTCGAAGAAATCATCACAGATGCTGAAAAGACATTAAGAGAATTAATGAATATTCCGGATAACTATAAGGTATTATTCCTTCAAGGTGGGGCATCACAACAATTTGCAATGATTCCAATGAATCTAATGAAAAATAGAGTTGTAGATCATATTATTACAGGGCAATGGGCAAAAAAAGCAGCGTCAGAAGCAAAAATATTTGGAAAGGTTAATATATTAGCGTCTTCAGAAGATAAAACTTTTTCATATATACCAGATTTAAAGGATTTAAAAGTTTCAGATGATGCAGACTATGTTTACATATGTCATAACAATACAATCTATGGAACTACGTATAAAGAATTACCAAACGTTGGGGATAAGATATTAGTAGCAGATATGTCATCGGATTTCTTATCAGAGCCAGTAGATGTATCAAAATATGGACTAATATTTGCAGGAGTACAAAAAAATGCAGGACCAGCTGGTGTTGTTGTAGTAATAATTCGTGAAGATTTAATCACAGAAGATGTATTACCAGGGACTCCAACAATGCTAAGATATAAGGTTCATGCAGACAATAAATCACTATATAACACACCACCAGCATATGGAATATATATATGCGGAAAAGTATTTAAATGGGTTAAAAACAAGGGTGGACTAGAAGCTATGAAGAAAATTAATGAAGAAAAAGCTTCTATTCTATATGATTTTCTTGATTCAAGCAGTATGTTTAAAGGAACTGTTGTAAAGAAAGATCGTTCTTTAATGAATGTACCATTTGTAACAGGTTCAGATGAACTAGATGCTAAATTTGTAAAAGAAGCTAAAGCAGCAGGATTTGAAAACCTAAAAGGACATAGAACAGTTGGTGGGATGAGAGCAAGTATATATAATGCTATGCCAATTGAAGGTGTTAAAGATTTAGTAGAATTCATGAGAAAGTTCGAAGAAGATAATAAGTAATAGAATAAAAATAAATTAAATTTAAGGAGATAATCAGGTTTTGGTTATCTCCTTAATTAATTTTATAAATAAAATTATACTAATATCTGAATTTATAATATGTATTATGTATAGATAATCAATACAATATATACAATTTTAAATGTTATTAGTACATGTAATATTTTTATAAGCTAATATTAGATTAATTGCCATATAAAAGACATATATAAGAATATTCAGGTGTAGATTACAGATGAAATAAATTGCAGATAAATCTATAGAGGTGTAATAGCCATATAAAGATATTCAAACAGAATACAAGGTAGAAAAATTTAATATAAATATGGTTTGGATTAGTTCATAAATCCTAATTTGCTAACTAACTTGATAGAATTTTAAAGGCAAAGTTACTATTGCAATATATATATTAAATTAATCATGATATAATATCAAAAAAGGAGCTATCGAATTAATCGATATACCCCTCTTTATTAATAATATAAAATTAACAGTTAATTAATTAGAACTCGCTTGTTCCAGGAGTTCTAGGGAATGGAACTACGTCTCTAATGTTAGTCATTCCTGTTATATACATAATTAATCTTTCGAAGCCTAAACCAAAACCAGCGTGTTTAGTTTCTCCATATTTTCTTAATTCTAAATACCACCAGTAATCATCTTCGGATAGGTTTAATTCAGTCATTCTATCTTTTAGAACATCTAGTCTTTCTTCTCTTTGGCTACCACCTATAATTTCTCCGATTCCTGGTACCAAAAGATCAGTAGCTGCTACTGTTTTTCCATCTTCATTTAATCTCATATAGAAAGCTTTAATGTCTTTAGGATAGTCTGTTACAAATAGTGGCTTTTTAAAGTGTTCTTCAGTAAGATATCTTTCGTGTTCTGTTTGTAAATCAATACCCCATGATACATCGTAATCAAATTTCTTTCCACACTTTTGTAGTATTTCAACAGCTTCTGCATACGTAACTTTAGCAAAATCTGATGAAACTACGTGATTTAATCTTTCTAATAAACCTTTATCAACAAATTGATTAAAGAATTCTAATTCTTCAGGACATTCATCCATAACATATTTAATAACATACTTAAGCATATTTTCAGCAAGTTCCATATCATCTTGTAAATCTGCAAATGCAATTTCAGGTTCAATCATCCAAAATTCAGCAGCATGTCTTGTAGTATTTGAATTTTCAGCTCTGAATGTTGGTCCAAATGTATAGATATTTCTAAACGCTAAAGCAAAGCATTCAGCATTTAACTGACCAGATACAGTAAGATTAGTCTCTTTGCCAAAGAAATCCTTGCTGAAATCTACACTTCCATCTTTGCTTAATTCAGGAGTTTTAGGATCAAGTGTTGTTACCCTAAACATTTCTCCAGCACCTTCACAATCGCTGCCAGTTATTATTGGTGTATGAGTATACACGAAATTTTGATCTTGAAAGAACTTATGTATCGCGTAAGCAGCAACAGAGCGAACTCTAAAAGTTGCAGCAAATGCATTACTTCTAGGTCTTAAATGAGCTATTGTTCTTAAGTATTCAAAGGTGTGTCTCTTTTTTTGAAGTGGATAATCAGAGTTTGACATACCTTCGATAATAATATTCTTAGCCTGAATTTCAAAAGGTTGTTTTGCTTCAGGAGTAGCAACTAAGGTACCGATAACTGAAATTGAAGAACTTATAGGTAATTTAGATATTTCTTTGAAGTTATTTAACTTATCGTCAAAAACTACTTGAATATTTTTAAAGAAAGAACCATCATTAACTTCTATAAATCCAAAAGCGTTAGATGATCTTAAAGTTCTTATCCAACCTGATATTGTTATTTCCTTTGATAAGAAATCATCAGTATTTCTGTAAAGACTTCTAATTAAAATTGATTTTGCCATATTGCATGACCTCCATTTTATAATTAATCTTGTGATCAAAACATATTATTAATGAAAAAAATTTTTCACTATTTTAAAATATCATTTATGTAACCTATTACCCTTGATAATAAATAGATTTTACAATACTTTTTTGGTGAATGCAACTTAGGACCTGTCCCTAAACATATAATAAATCAGTGCTTTAGATCGCCTGAGTATAAATAATACGTGAAATAAATATATAAATTATAGATATATGTAATTTATAATAAAAAAGCTTTATTTTTTATAGTAAAATTATAAAAAATAAAGCTTTTTTTATATTAAGAGTATTTATTTAACATGCTTGTCTATTCCAAGCCATTTTCAAAACTCTGAATCAATTCTTTTGGAAAGTTTAACATTGTCATATCTTTAACTATTCTTTTATAGGCGTAGGGAATTTCTTTTATCTGAACTTTCATTCCATCTTCCTTACTGATATTTAGAATACAATAAGTGCTATTTGGTCTACCAATCTTAGGCTTTCCAACACTACCAGAGTTTATATATACCTTATTTTTAAAGTCCTTCATTCCAGGTATATGCGTATGTGCACAAATTAATACATCGTTAGAAATAGAGTTCATAACTTCTGAAGTATTATCTCCATCCTTTAATAGATATTCATCTATTTTATCTGGACTTCCATGAACAAATAAGAGACTTTTATTAGCAATATTCAAAGTTAAAGTTGAAGGTAAATTAACAAGAAATAGTCTGTTTTCTTCTCTTAATTCTTTAACGGTCCAAGGAAGAGAAAAAGCATTAATAGGAGTCTCTCTTATATATGAATATTCATTATTAACTACAGAACTATCATAATTTCCTCTTATGCAAAGAATATGACGTCTTCTGATCATGGAAATTACTTCGTTAGGGTGAGGACCATAACCAACCAAATCTCCTAGGCAAATAATTGTATCAACTTTCTCAATATCAATATCTTCTAAAAGATTAATAAGAGCATAGACATTAGCATGAATATCTGAAATTATTGCTATTTTCATGAGCATTCCTCCTAAGTTATTTAGCAAAGTAAGTATTTAGGCTTTTAAGTATTTTTCCCCAACAATAACTACATCACCAGCACCTACTGTTAATAGCAAGTCACCAGAAACTAGTTTTGATTTTACGTAATTAAGTGCTTCATCATGTGAGTGAACATTGGTACATTTCAATCCTTTATTTCTTAATGCATCACCAAGTTCGTCAGAAGATACTAGTCCAGTATTTTTCTCTCTAGCTGCATAGATGTCCATTAGTATAAGTTCATCTGCATCATTGAAACATTCTGTAAATTCATCAAATAGGGCCTTTGTTCTAGTATATGTGTGAGGTTGAAAAATACAATAAGTCTTATTATGATTCATTTGTTTAGCAGTACTTAATGTGGCTTTAATCTCTGTAGGGTGATGAGCGTAGTCATCTATAACAGTTACACCATTTAATTCTCCCTTATATTCGAATCTTTTATGCGCTCCTTTGCAGTTTGATAATCCTTCAATAATACAGTCATTAGAAATATTAAATATAAGAGAAACACAAATTGAAGCAAGGGCATTCAATATATTATGCTTACCTGGCACATTTAAAGTAATATTGAATAAGTTTTTACCGTCCTTATACACATCAAAAGTGGCACATCCATTTGTATTGAAATGAATATTTTTAGCAGTTAAATTAGCATTGTCACTAAATCCATAACTTAGAGTATTGCAATTTATCTTAGACAGAATTTCATTTACCCTTTGATCGTCAGCATATCCAACAAGATAACCATCTTCTGGGATAAGTCTTGAGAATTGTAAAAATGTATCAGCAATTTCATCTATATCTTTATAGTAATCAAGATGATCAGAATCAATATTTAGAATTATTCCAACATAAGGTGGGAATTTTAAAAATGAACGTTTATATTCACAAGCTTCAGTTAAGAAATATTCACTATTACCAATCCTGAAATTTCCTCCAATTGCATCTAATTCACCACCAACTAAGATAGTTGGATCTAAATTATCAGCAAGTGTTATATGAGAAAGCATGGATGTACATGTAGTCTTTCCATGGGTTCCAGATATTGCAACACTGTATTTGTGGCCCTTCATAATTTGCCCTAAAAATTCAGCTCTGTCCATTAATGCAATATTTTTTTCCTTGGCTTCTAAAAGTTCAGGATTATCAGATGGGATTGCAGCGGTATAGACTACTAAATCTACATTGTTAATATTCTCTCTTCTATGACCTATGTAAATTTCAGCACCTGAAGATCTTAATTTATCAATGATTGCAGAATCCTTAAAGTCAGAGCCAGATACACTATAACCACTATTTAATAAAACAGCAGCAAGTCCGCTCATACTAATTCCACCAATGCCAATGAAATGAATTTTTTTATCTTTATCTTTTATAAAATTGAAAGACAAATGATCAACTCCTTTTTAATTAATAAAACTAAATGTTATTATAAGTTCCAAAATTTGAGTATAAAATTTTTAGTTTTATACTTTAACTATAATTATATACATTTTTCAAAAAATCAACCATAGTAAAAAATAAATACACAATATTTTATGCATATTTAGCGAGTTTGTGAACAAGTTATAAATATAAATTAACTTTATAACTAAAAATATTGATATTAACTTGAAATTAGCATAAAATATGAATATTAAAGCGATTTAATATAAAAAAATTCGTGTGGGTGATTTTATGGAGAAGTTTACAAGAAATAATAGGGTAGTTGCCATAACAAAAATATTATTAGAAAACCCAAATAAAATATTGGGATTAAATAAATTTTCAGAATTACTAAATGCGGCTAAATCTACTATAAGTGAAGATATTGTCGTTGTTAGAGAAATTCTAGAAAGACTTGAAATGGGTAAAGTTGAAACAATTGCAGGAGTAGCAGGGGGGATAAAATATATTCCTCAAAGTGGCGAAGAAGAGAAGAAAGCTTTTGCATTAGAACTATGTCAGCAATTAAGTGATGATGGAAGAGTTATACCAGGAAATATAATATATATGACGGATCTAATGTATGATCCTAAGATAATAAATAAAGCAGGAGTTATGCTTTCATCATGTTTTCAAGGAAAAGAGATTGATTATGTAATAACAGTAGAAACTAAAGGTATTCCTTTAGCTTATGAGGTTGCTAGAAATTTAGGAGTACAATTAGTTATTGCTAGAAGAGATAGTCAAGTAACGGAAGGGCCAACAGTTACTATAAATTATGTGTCGGGAAGCAATGGAAGGTTGCAACAAATGTCACTATCAAAAAAATCCATGAAACCATCAAGTAGATGTATATTTATCGATGATTTCATGAAGGGTGGAGGAACTGCAATAGGTATTAAGGACTTATTAAAAGAGTTTGATAGTGAGCTAGTAGGAATAGGTGTATTAGTCGATAATAAACAAATTGAAAAAAAATTAGTAGACGAATATGTTTCCATTGTAGAGTTAAAAGCTGTTGATAAATCAGCAATTATAGGAATACAACCTTCAAAAACATTTTCTTAAAATTAACAGAAAATTTTACTCTAAAGATAATGCGTAATTCCAAATGCTTTTAATTTGGTATACATATAAATAAATATTAAATTTGTAGCTAGTACCAACAAAAAACATGAATTTCATTGAGAATATTTATTGTTACTTCAAGTTGTCGTGAATAGAAATTGTTCTGAAATTCAAATAGGACAATCTCAGAAATTTAGTATTTGTATAAGATTACACAAAAAAATAAATTTTATAAGGATTTATCAAATATAAAAAAGGAATTTAGAAATTTGTGGAGAAATTATATAATATTAAATATTTTTAAGGCAACTGGGAGGGGTGGAGTAAAATGCAAATAACAGATGTTAGAATTAGAAAAATTGCATCAGAAGGTAAAATGAAAGGAATAGTTTCTGTCACATTTGATAATGAATTTGTAGTTCATGATATCAAAGTTATAGAAGGACAAATGGGTTTATTTATTGCTATGCCTAGTAGAAAAACACCAGATGGAGAATTTAAGGATATAGCTCACCCAATAAATACAGAAGCAAGAGAAAAAATACAAACTGCAATTTTAGAAGCTTATGAAAAAGCAGTTTCAGAAGAAGTTGTAGAAGGCTAGGTTTTTAACAAAAGGAAGTTTTAATGACTTCCTTTTGTTTTGTCATAAAGTATTTCTATAGCCAAATATTAAATGTACTAATGGGTTGAAATAAGAGTAGCTTTCCAATATAATTAAATTGATATGAATATTTAACCGATTATTGCAAGTAAATAATCGTGTTAATATAAATTTATAAATGAGGTGTGGTATATAATGTATAAATGTGCACTGGTTTTAGCAGCGGGTCAAGGTAAAAGAATAAAATCTGATTTACCTAAAGTATTGCATAAAGTATGTGGTAAAGAAATGCTAAAACATGTTATAGATTCGATAAGAAAATCAGGAATTGATGATATAGATGTAATTATAGGGAAAGGTGCTGAGCTTGTTAAAGAGAGAACATTAGATAGAAATGTTAGTTATTCAATGCAAGCTGAGCAATTAGGAACTGGCCATGCTGTTAAGTGCGCTGAAGAGTTCTTAAAGAATAAGAAAGGAGTAGTCGCAATTTTTACTGGTGATACTCCTTTAATAAAGCAATCAACAATTGAAAGGCTATTTAATGAACATATAGAAGCAAAAAATTCAGCAACTATATTAACAGCAATAGTTAATGATCCTACAGGTTATGGAAGAATAGTAAGAACGAATGACGGCGTATCAAAAATTGTAGAGCATAAAGATTGCACTGAAGAAGAGCTTAAGATAAATGAGATGAATTCAGGAATATACTGTTTTGATATTGAGCTACTTGTAGATGCATTAAACAAGATAACAAATAATAATGGACAAGGTGAATATTATCTTACAGATGCTATAGGAATATTAAAATCTCAAGGTAAAAAAATAGGTGCAGTCGTAACTGAATATGAGGAAACTATCGGAGTAAATTCAAGAGTTCAGTTAGCAGAAGCAGAAGAAATACTTAAGAATAGAATAAATCTTATGCATATGGAAAATGGAGTTACTCTAATTGATCCTAGAACAACATATATAGGGATTGATGTTGAAATAGGTAAAGATACAATAATATATCCTAATAATATTTTAGAGGGAAATACAAAGATAGGTAATAACTGCTTAATTTATCAAAATTCAAGAATTGTTGATAGTAATATTGGTAATGAGGTAGATGTTCAAGCTTCAGTTATATTAAATAGTAATATTGGTGATAATACTACTGTTGGTCCGTTTGCGTATATAAGACCAGAAACGACAATTGGTAAGCATGCAAGAATAGGAGATTTTGTAGAAATAAAGAAATCTACTATTGGAGATGGAACTAAAGTCTCTCACTTAACTTATATAGGAGATGCGGAAGTGGGATCGGAATGTAATTTCGGATGTGGTACAGTAGTTGTAAATTATGATGGTAAGAATAAACATAAGACTATTATAGGAGATCATAGCTTTATAGGCTGTAATACCAATTTGGTATCACCTGTCACAATTCACGATAATACTTATATTGCGGCGGGATCGACCATTACATCTGAAGTAAAAGAAGGTGATCTTGCAGTTGCAAGAGCTAAGCAAAGAAATATCAGTGGATGGGTAGATAAAAAAGGATTAAAAAAATAATTTTTAATAATAAATCAGCCAAAATTTTAAGGAGGTCTTCTCAATTATGATAACTCATGGAAGAAATATAAAAGTATTTACTGGAAATTCACACTCACAGTTAGCTCAAGATATAGCAGATATTTTAGGAGTTCCAGTAGGAAACTCTAAGGTTTCAACTTTTAGCGATGGTGAAATATCTGTTGATATTAATGAAACTGTTAGAGGGAATGATGTGTTCATAGTTCAATCTACATCTTCACCTGTTAATAACAATCTAATGGAATTGCTAATTATGATTGATGCATTTAAAAGAGCATCAGCAGGTAGAATTACAGCGGTTATTCCATACTATGGATATGCTAGACAGGATAGGAAGGTTAAGTCAAGGGATCCTATAACTGCAAAACTGGTTGCAGATTTATTAACTGCAGCGGGAGCAAATAGGGTTTTAACTATGGATTTACATGCATCTCAGATTCAAGGATACTTTAATATTCCAGTAGATCATTTACTTGGAGCACCAATACTTGCTGAGCATTATATATCAAAAGGATTAGTAGATCAAGATGATGTTGTTGTAGTTTCGCCAGATTTAGGAAGTGTAACTAGGGCAAGAAAATTTGCGGATAATTTACATGCTCCAATAGCAATCATAGATAAGAGAAGGCCAAAGGCAAATGTTTCAGAAATAATGAATATTATTGGTGATATTGAAGGAAAAAGATGTATATTAATTGATGATATGATAGATACAGCAGGAACTATTGCAAATGCAGCAAATGCGCTTAAGGATTTAGGGGCTAAGAATGTTTATGCTTGCTGTACACATGGAGTATTGTCTGGTCCTGCAATGGACAGAATAAATGCTTCAGCAATTGAAGAATTAGTACTATTAAATACAATTCCGTTAAAAGAAGGTAACGATAATAGTAAAATTAGATCTATATCAGTAGCTCCTTTATTTGCAGAAGCAATAAAGAGAATTTATGATGATCAGCCAATAAGTAAGTTATTTGAATGTCAACAATAGATAATAATTTAAAGATTTGTTAAGTGAATAAGATATTAAAAGGAATGTATATTTACTCTAAGTAATTAGGGTAAATATATATTCTATTTTTTATAGTTAAATAAATTTATTTCATTACGTCAATATTAAGATTGTAAACGAGAAAAGTTTTATGATTTAATTAAAATAGGGTCTATTAAATAATTATTATACTTATATATTTTTAGAATATTTATTATAATTAAAGGATGATTTTGTTTTCTATAATAAATAGTATATTTATGTTATATTAGGATATGAATGCTTATGTAATAGTAATAAATTAAGGAGGAAAGAAGAGTGGATGGAGTTACAACCAAGGTTCTGATTGTGGATGATGATGAAAACATTAGTGAAGTGATAGACATGTATTTAAAAAGCTCTGGATATAATACAAAAATAGCCTTGAATGGTAAAGAGGCTCAAGAATTTTATTTAGAATATAATCCAGATATTGTCTTGCTTGATGTTATGATACCGTATATAGATGGAATTGATATTCTAAAATGGATACGAAAACAGAAGGAAACTCCAGTTATAATGATTACAGCAAAGGGAGACACCTTTGATAAGGTTTTAGCACTAGAAATTGGTGCAGATGATTATATAGTAAAACCTTTTGAACCTAAAGAATTATTAGCGAGAGTAAAAGCTGTATTAAGGAGATATTCTTCAGAGAATATTAAAAATGAAGTAATAAAATTAAGTGATTTATCAATAGATTCAACTTCATATAAGGTTATATATAATGAAGAAGAAATAAAAATGCCACCAAAGGAATTTGAATTATTATATTACTTGGCTAATAATAAAAACAAAGTCTTTACGAGAGAACAATTACTTTGTGAAGTGTGGGGATATGATTATCCGGGAGATTCTAGAACTGTAGATGTTCATATAAAAAGATTAAGGGAAAAATTAAGTAGTGGAGAACAGTGGGAAATCCAAACAGTATGGGGTGTTGGTTATAAATTTGAGGTAAATTAAATGAAAAAGAGTGGAAGCTTACTTCAAAAACTTATAATAACATTTATAGTTATTTTGACTATTGTTTTAGTTTCATTAGCTTGGCTATTATCTATATGGTTTAGAATAACATATTTTACTGAAAAGAAGATGCAGTTTCAGAAAGATGGAGAGTATATATCCGAATCTATAAAAGCATACAATTCTGACAAAAATTCATTGGAATATGATAAATTACAGGCTATAGTGGATATGTCAAGTGTTGGAGCAAATGCTGATATTACTGTTTCTGATAAGTTCGATAATATATATATATATTCTAAAGCGTCAAGTACTAAGGAGATAGACAATAAACCAGAGAATATAGAGAATAGTAAAGATTCTTTACTTAATGGAAAGCCAGTAGAGTATATTGGAGACCGTTACACCTATATATATCCAATATTAAAAGATGATGAATTTCAAGGATATATTGTCATGACAGCTCCTTTATCAACAATAGGTAAACAGTTGCATAGAATATATCTTATTGTATGGATATCGGCATTAGGAGCAATGGTATTTGCATCTGTAGTTTTATCATTAGTTTCAAAGAAAATATTGATTAATCCTTTAGCTGAAATAAACAAGGCGGCCAAAAGGTTTGCTAATGGAGAAGTTAATAAAAGAGTTCATATAGAATCGTGTGATGAGATTGGTGAGCTGGCAAGTTCATTTAATATAATGGCGGAGTCTTTGGAAAAGGTTGAGAATAATAGAAGAGATTTTATATCAAATGTTTCCCATGAGTTGAGATCACCAATAACTTCTATAAAGGGATTTATTGCCGGAATAATAGATGGAGTGATTCCAAGGGATAAAGAAGGATATTATCTAGACATAGTATATAGTGAGATAAAAAGACTTACAAGATTAATTAATGATTTACTGGATTTATCAGCTATTGAATCAGGTAAATTAAAATTCAATATGAAAAAGATCGATATAAATGAGTTAATTAGATTATGTGTTATAAATAATGAACAAAAGATAAGAGAAAAGCAAATAATGTTAAAAGTAGATTTGAAAGATCAGAATTGTTATGTAAAAGCGGATGAAGATAAGACAATGCAAGTCATGACTAATTTATTAGATAATGCAATAAAATACTGCGGAAACAATGGAATTATAAGAATTAGTACATATTCCAAGGGTTCTAAAGTATTTGTTGAGATATATAATAATGGACCTAAAATTGCAGATGAAGAAATAAGGCATATATGGAATAGATTTTATAAATCAGATAAGTCTAGAACAAACAAAGTTAGTACTGGACTCGGATTGCCAATAGTAAGAATGATAATTATGCAACAAGGTGAGGAAGTATGGGTCAAGAATCATCCTAATATAGGAGTCACATTTACATTTTCACTTACAAAATATAAGAATAATAAGATTAGATAAGAGCGCTAAGGAGGAAACAAGTATGTTTTTAATAGTAGGTCTTGGAAACCCAGGAAATGAGTATGAGAATACAAGACATAATATTGGTTTTAAAGTTATTGATAATATCGCAAAAGAGTATAATATTGAAATAAACAGGCAAAAATTTAAAGGTATGTATGGAGAAGGTTTTATAAATGGAAAAAAGGTTATGCTTTTAAAGCCAACTACTTACATGAACTTAAGTGGTGAAAGTGTAAGAGAAGTAGTTGATTTTTATAACCTTAGCAATGATGAGATATTAGTTATATATGATGATATCAGTCTAGAAGTTGGCAAATTAAGAATAAGAGAAAAAGGAAGTGCTGGAGGGCATAATGGAATAAAGAGCATCATAGCGCATTTAAATAGTGAAATTTTCTCAAGGATAAAAGTAGGGGTAGGACAACCTAATGGAGATTTAGTAAAACATGTATTAGGTAAATTTACGAAAGAAGAAACTGCGATTCTAAGTGAAAGTGTAGAAGCGTCCACAAAGGCGGCAGCGGAAATAATTAAAAGTGATGTTAAGACAGCTATGAATCAGTTCAATGGATTCAAGGCGAGTACAACAGTTTAAAGAAGGTGCATGGGATGAGATTAAAAGGGTTATTGGAGCCCTTGGAAAGTAGTTTAGAATTTCAAAACATAATACAAGGTATTGAAAGTAAAAGATACCCTATTGGTATATATGGTGCATCTGAATCAGGTCGAGGATACATTATAAGTGGAATATTTGAAAATACTAACAGATCAATTGTGGTTGTAACTCAAAGCGATATGGAAGCAAAAAATCTTTATGAAGATTTAATATTTTATACTAATGAGGTATATTATTTTCCAGTAAAGGAAATGGTTTTCTATAATATTGATGCTATTTCTGGAGATTTGAGATGGGCAAGATTAAAAGTAATAAATGAAATATTAAATAATAAGAAAAAAATAATAGTGACATCAATAGAAGCTTTTGCGGCAAAATATACTCCTCGTAATTTATTTTTAGAATATAGCATGAAATTTAAAGAAGGCGATGAAGTTAATCTTGCCGATATATCAAATAAATTAATTCAATCAGGTTATGAAAGAGTGGAAATGGTTGAGGGTAAAGGACAATTTTCACTTAGAGGAGGTATATTAGACGTATTTCCAACAGGTTCAACTTATCCATATAGAGTTGAACTTTTTGGCGATGAAATAGAATCCATAAGAACTTTTAATACAGAATCTCAACGAAGTATTGAGAAAGTTAAAAAGATAGATATTTTTCCTGCAAAAGAAGTAATAGTTTCAGAAGAGATGTTAGAGGTTGGAAGAAATAAACTTAAGGAAGAGTTTAATAAAATTGCTGAAAATGATAAAGACAGCGAAAGAGTAGAAAAACTAAGAAAAATATTAAATAAAAACTTAGAGCTATTAGAAGAGACTTCATCTTTTGAAACAATAGATAGTTATCTTCCTTACTTTACAAAGGAGACAGAAAGTCTTTTCGATTATTTTAATAATTATTTCTTTATAGTAGATAATGTTCAAAGATGTAAGGGGAAATTAGAATCAACTTATTTAGAGTTTGAGGAAAACTTCACAGCTTTTTCTCAAAGAGGAGATATATTTCCCGGGCAAGGAAATTTATTAATTAATAAAGAAGAAGTATTAGAATCATTTGAAGATGAAAAAATTGCTTTTATCGAAGCATTGACAAAAGTTTCTGGCTGGCTAAAGCCACTATCAATAATAAATGTAGCTCAAACAACATTAAATAACTATCAAGGTCAGCTAGATTTATTAATTGACGAAATATTAGGGAAAAAGAATTTAGGCTATAAGACACTAATTTTATCAGGAACTCGAGCTAGAGGGGAACGTTTAGTTGGAACATTAAGAGATAGAGGAATAGAAAGTGTCTATAAGGATACAGTTGATAAAATTGAGTATGGTGAAGTTGCAATAACTTTTGGTAATCAGTTGAGAGGATTTGAATATCCCCAATATAAAGTATGTATAATATCAGATAAAGAAGTATTTGGTGCGGCAAAGAGAAAATTAAAAAGTAGTAAAGCAAAGAAAAAGGGAATTTCTAAAATCAAGAGCTTTGCAGAATTAAAACCAGGAGATTACGTAGTACATGCAAATCATGGTATCGGAGTATACAAAGGAATTAAGCAAATAGATGTTGGAGGCCATAAAAGAGATTATTTAGATATTGTTTATGATAAAGGCGATAAATTATATGTTCCAGTAGATCAACTAGATTTAATTCAAAAATATGTTGGAAGTGAAGGGAAGTCACCTAAAGTCAATAAACTTGGAAGCTCTGAATGGCAAAAAGCAAAGGCAAAGGCAAGAAAATCAATAAATGAAATAGCTGAAGATTTAGTTAAGCTTTATGCAATGAGAAGTACTGTAAAGGGACATAAGTTTTCTAAGGACACTGAATGGCAAAAACAATTTGAAGATGAGTTTCCGTTTGAAGAAACTCCAGACCAATTAACCTCACTGGAAGAAATAAAGACAGATATGGAATCTGATAAACCTATGGATAGACTTTTATGTGGAGATGTTGGGTATGGCAAAACAGAAGTTGCCATAAGAGCCGCGTTTAAAGCTGTAATGGATGGAAAACAAGTTGCCCTTTTAGTTCCAACTACTATTTTAGCAGAGCAACATTATAAAAATATAAAAAATAGATTTTCAGATTTTCCAATAAAGATAGATATGGTTAGTAGGTTTAGGACAGCAAAACAACAGAAGGAAATACTTCAAAAGGTGAAGGAAGGTAATTTAGATATTTTAATAGGTACCCATAGATTAGTATCTAAAGACATTCAATTTAAAGATCTAGGCTTATTAATAGTAGACGAAGAGCAAAGATTTGGAGTTAAACAAAAAGAGAAAATTAAAGGGATTAAGAAAAATGTTGATGTTTTAACTCTAAGTGCAACTCCAATTCCTAGAACCCTTCATATGTCACTAAGCGGGGTTAGAGATATTTCGGTTATAGAAACACCGCCGGAAGAAAGGTATCCTGTTCAAACATATGTTGTTGAGCAGAATGATCAGCTCATAAGAGACGCAATTCTTAGGGAGATAGGTAGAGGCGGCCAAGTTTACTTTGTATACAATAGAGTGGAAGATATAGAAAGGATGGCTAAGTATGTTCAAGCGCTAGTTCCAGAGAGTAAGGTTGGAATTGCTCATGGTCAAATGGCAGAAAGACAACTTGAGAAGGAAATGTTTGACTTTATGTCAGAAGAGTATAACGTATTAGTCTGCACTACTATAATAGAAACTGGAATGGATATTCAAAATGTAAATACTATAATAATATATGATGCAGATAAGATGGGACTTTCTCAGTTATATCAGCTTAGAGGTAGAGTTGGTAGATCAAATAGAATTGCATATGCGTATTTGCTGTATACTAAGGATAAAGTGTTAACAGAAGTTGCTGAAAAAAGGCTTAAGGCATTAAAGGATTTCACTGAATTGGGCTCTGGTTTTAAAATAGCTATGAGAGATTTGGAAATTAGAGGTGCAGGTAATATGATGGGATCTTCTCAACATGGACATATGGCCTCTATAGGATATGATCTGTATTGCAGAATGCTTGAAGATACTGTTAAACTTCTTAAAGGTGAAATTCAAAAAGAACCTATAGAAACAACCTTAGATATAAAGGTAGATGCCTTTATATCAGAAAATTATATAGAAGATGAAATTCAAAAAATTGAAGTTTATAAGAAAATTGCTGCAATTGAGGGATTAGACGATTATAGTGATATCAAAGAAGAACTAGAAGATAGATACTCTAAGATACCAGAACCTGTATATAATTTAATGGATATTGCTTATATAAAGAGTAGAGCTAAATCTATATTCATTGAAGAGATAAAAGAAACCCCAAAAGAATTATTGTTCAAGTTTGCACAAGGTGAAAGTGAATATAAAAATATATTTAAAATATTGATGGAAAAATATAAGAGTAGTGTAGTATTAAAATTTGGTTCAAACCCTTATTTCGCATTTAAATTAAAATATATTAAGAAAGAAAATAAATTGGAGTTTCTGAAGGACGTTTTTGATGACATAATATTGTAACAAATCTATGATATAAAAGAAAAGTAGAAGAAATAAAATAGTGTAAAAAATTTGAATTATAAAAGCAATATTGATATACTAATGTTATGAATTTTTACAGTAAGAAACCTAAAAGAATAATGTTATCCGACAAAAATTAATTTAGCTTTTCAAATTTCGTTTTATAATTCTAGCAAGTTTTGTTTAAGTAGAATTTGAAAAGTGATTTTAGTTTGTCTAAATTATATGTATTTATGTGGAAAGTTATTTTTAGTGGGTTTAAATCTAGAATAAGCGAGGGGAAAACTTTGAAAAAATTAAAAAAATTTGTTGCAGCTGTAGCTATGGTGACAATTGCGGTATCAGCTATGGGTTGCAAAATGATTGAGAAAACACCAGAAGCGATACAGAAAACAGTTCTTGCAACAGTTGGAAATGAAAAAATAACAAAAGGTGATTTAGATAAAGAAATGGAAAAGTATACTGCACAACTAAAGCAGCAGTATGGAGATAATTATGAAAGTAATGCTCAAGTTAAAGATCAGTTGCAACAAGCAAAAAAACAGGAATTAGACAACTTAGTAACTCAAAAAGTAGTATTACAAAAGGCTACTGAGTTAAATCTTAAGCCATCTGATGATGATATAAATAAGCAAGTTGATGATCAGATAGCTCAAATTAAATCTCAATATTCAGAAGAAGGACAATTTGAAAGTGTTTTAGAGCAAAATGGATTGACTGAAGATCAGCTAAAAGATGCTATAAAAAATAATGTTATAATGCAGGCTGTTCAACAAGATATAGTGAAAGATATAGAAGTTACTGATGACGATGTTCAAACATATTATAATGAAAATAAGGATTCAAAATATACACAAGGAGCTGGAGCGAATGCATCACATATTCTAATAGCTGAAAAGGCTAGTGATGGATCAATAGATTATGATGCATCATTAACAAAAGCTAACGCTATAAAAGCAAAATTAGATTCTGGAGCTGATTTTGCGAAATTAGCTAAGGATAACTCAACAGATGCAGCAACAAAAGATAATGGTGGTAGTTTAGGATTTGTAGCATACAACTCAACACAATTAGTTACTGAATTTATGGATGGGTTTAAGAATTTGAAAGAAGGGGAAGTTTCAGCACCAGTAAAGAGTCAGTTTGGATATCATATAATTAAGGCTACTGGATTAAAAGACTCACAAGTAACTCCTTTCGAACAAGTTAAGGATCAAATAAAATCATCATTATTACAACAAAAGCAACAAGATGCTTTAAGTGCTAAGATTACAGAATGGAAAACAGACCTAAAAGTAAAAACTTATGAAGATAAATTATAATACCAAAATATAGTTAGGTATCTATTAATGATTTAGCTATTTAATAATGAAAGTTAGGACTACTTTGAAATATCTCTGATTATTCAAAGTAGTCCTATTTTTGTTTCTACTATATGTATCACATTGAAATAACAGCATTTATATTAACAAAAAAATAATTAATATAAAATTTGTCTATAAGTGTATAAAATTTCTAGAAATTCAAATAATAATAGTGCAACCAATTAATAGAGTTCAAAGGAGGTTATATAACCAATGAAGGCAACAGGAATTGTTAGAAGAATTGATGATTTAGGAAGAGTAGTAATACCAAAGGAAATAAGGAGAACTTTAAGAATAAGAGAAGGGGATCCTTTAGAAATTTTTACTGATAGAGATGGTGGAGTAATTTTAAAAAAATATTCGCCAATTGAAGAACTTACTAACTTTTCAAAAGAATATTGTGAAAGCTTGCAACAAGTTATAGGTCATGTAGTACTAATAGCTGATAAAGATGCATTTGTTTCAGTAAGCGGAGCACCAAAAAAAGACTATATAGAAAGAAAAGTAAGCAGTGAGCTAGAAAAGATAATGGACGGAAGAAAAACTGTATTATTAAATAAAGCTGATAACGCAGTAATACCATTACATAATGATGACGATGAAACAGAGTATACTAGTCAAGTTATATCACCAATCATAGCTGAAGGTGATGAAATAGGAGCTGTAATTATTCTTTCAAAAGAAGATGGAGAGCTTGGTGAAGTTGAAACAAAACTAGTTGAGACAGCAGCAGCATTCTTAGGCAAACAAATGGAGCAATAATACTTATAAATAACCACATTATGAAAATAAAAGGAATAATACCTCCAAACTTACAATAATAATTAATTAGTAACATGTAAGTTTGGAGGTGTTTTATGAAAAAACAATCCCTAATAAGAGGGAGCATAATTCTTGGAGTTGCAGGAATATTAACAAGATTTTTAGGTCTATTCTTTAGATGGCCACTAATAATGTTAATTGGAGATGAGGGAATTGGATATTATCAAATGTCATACCCGTTGTATATGTTTTTTATAGCTATGGCTTCTGGAGTTCCAGTTGCAATTTCTAAGATGATATCAGAAAAGAATGCAACAAATGATATATATGGAAGCTTTGAAGTAATGAAAGAATCTGCTATTTTAATGACAATAATAGGGACAGGCACAACTTTAGCATTATTCTTTTTTGCAAAACCAATAGTATCATTTTTGAAGTGGGATTCAAAAGCGTATTACTCATTAATCGGAATATCATTTGCACCAATTGTAATATCCTTTGTAACTATATTTAGAGGATTCTTTCAAGGGCTGCAAAATATGACTCCGTCAGCTATATCACAGATAATAGAGCAGATTGGTAGAGTCATATTCGGTGTTGGACTTGCTGTATTTTTACTACCTAGAGGCATAGAGTACTCAGCAGGCGGTGCAGCATTTGGAGCAACTGCAGGAGCTGTTCTTGGAGGAGCTTATTTATACTCGAATTATAAAAGAGTAAAGAAACGTTATGCCATTAAAAGAATAAAAAGTAATCCAGAAATATTAAATACTATATTAAAGATTGCAATACCAATATCATTAGGTACTACAGTATCAAGCATCATGAATTTAATAGATTCCATTTTAGTACCACAAAAACTATTAGATGCAGGATTTACAAATGTACAATCAACTGTATTGTATGCGCAATTAACAGGGAAAGCGTCTGTAATTGTAAATATTCCATTAACTCTTTCTATGGCTATTTGTACATCTCTAATTCCTATCATAGCTGAGAATTTTATACTTAAGAAACAGAAGGAACTAAAAAGTAAAATAGATGCATCTATGAAAATGGCATCAGTAATTGCTATTCCGTGTACTTTTGGGTTATTCTTTTTAGCTGAACCAGTAATGAAGTTTATATTTCCTGGTAGGTTTGAAGGAATAGAGATATTAAAATATTTATCATTAACAATTCCTTTTATAATAATTACTCAAACAACAACAGCAATACTACAAGGAACAGGGCATTATATAAAACCTGTTATTAACCTCTTGATTGGATGTTTGATTAAAATTGTATTAACATGGGTATTAGTTCCTATGCAAATGTTTAACATATATGGTGCTGTTTTGGCGAGCTTTGGAGCTTATTTAACAGTAAGTATTTTAAATATAATGATGATGAAATTTACACTAAGAGTAAGACTTAACTTATACGAAATATTAATAAAACCTTGCTATGCATCGAGTATTATGATGTTAATTGTATTAATAAGTTATAATATTTTATATAAGAATACAATTAGTAATGGAATATCTTGCTTGACATCTATATTTTTGGGTATGATAGTATATATTATAATGATAATTGTATTTAAGGTATTTAATGTTGAAGAAATAAGAGATAGATTTAAAAGAAAGTAAAAAGGAGAGAAATTCTAATGATTAAGATAGTGGGATTAGGACCAGGAAGTAAGGATGCATTGACAATAGGAACAATAAATGAGCTCGAAGCAAGCAAACATATATTTCTAAGAACAGAAAAGCATCCAACAGTAGATTACCTGAAGGAAAAAAATATCGTATTTGATACTTATGATAATATTTATGATAGTACAGATAATTTTGATGAAGTATACTTAAATATCGCAAAAGACATAATTAATAAACATAAGAATATGACTGATTTAATTTATGCAGTTCCAGGCCATCCACTGGTTGCAGAAAAATCAGTATTTAACTTAATAGAACTATGTAAAGAAAATGGAATAGAATATAAAGTTATACCAGCAGTAAGTTTTATCGATGCAATGATTGAAAGCCTTAAGATTGATCCTATAGAGGGGCTAAAGGTTATAGACTCTTTTGATATAAATAATCAAATTTTAGACAAAAGAATAGGAACAATTGTTACTCAGGTATACAATCAATTGATAGCATCAGAAGTTAAATTAAGATTGCTAGAATGCTATAATGATGAAACAGAGATTTATTATGTAAGAGCAGCCGGAATAGAAGGACAGGAAAGCATAAGAAAGATACCTTTATTTGAACTGGATATGCAGGAAGACATAGATTATTTAACATCTATTTATATACCAAAGGATTTTAAAAATAAAAAAGACTTTAATGATTTTTTAGATATAATAGAAGTTTTGAGAGGTGAAGATGGATGTCCGTGGGATAGAGAACAAACCCATAAGTCTCTTAAGAAAGCTTTAATAGAAGAAAGCTATGAGGTAATAGATGCGATAGATCAAGAAGATGATAATTCGTTAATCGAAGAATTAGGAGATGTACTTCTTCAAGTTGTTTTTCATGCATCTATTGGAAAAGAGGATGGATATTTCGATATAGGAGATGTTATAGAAGGAATTTGTAATAAAATGATAAGTAGGCATCCTCATGTGTTTAAAGATGCTGATGGATTGAATTCCTCGGAAGATGTACTAATAAAGTGGGATGAGTTGAAGAAAAAGGAAAAGGGATATAATAGTGTTGTGGACGAAATGAAAGGTATAACAAAAGGGTTACCTGCACTTTTAAGAGCACATAAGATCCAAGAAAAAGCAAGTAAGGTTGGATTTGACTTTGAAAATATAGATTTTGCTGTAAGTAAGGTAAAAGAAGAGTTAAAAGAAGTAATTGATGTATATAATACAGAAAATGTGGAGAAAATAGAAGAAGAAGTCGGAGATTTAATATTTTCATGTGTAAATATTGCAAGGTTTCTGAAAGTAGATGAGGAAATAGCATTAAATTGTACTATAGACAAGTTTATAAAAAGATTTCAGTATATTGAAAGAGCAGCTAAAGATAAGAATATTGAATTAACAAGTATGACTTTAGATGAAATGAATGAACTATGGGAAATTTCGAAAAATTTAGGTTGATAGGTAATTTAAATAAAGGAATTTTCTAGTTTATGAAGAATAATAATTTTATAAAGAACTACTTTGTAACGATTTATTGGATTATTTAGTTATATATAGGAAAAGAAAGCGTTTTTCTATAGACGGGTAGCTGAAGAGGTTATATAATAAAGAAGTGCAATTTAGTACATAAAGAAAACAGTTAGAAAATATGTAACTGGATTTTAAGGAGGATGTTATTGTGAATAAAGCAGAATTAATTACTAGTATGGCGGAAAAAAGTAAATTAACAAAAAAAGATGCAGAATTAGCATTAAAAGCTTTAATTGAAAGTGTTGAGGAAGCACTAGAAAAAGGAGAAAAGGTTCAATTAGTTGGATTTGGAACTTTTGAAACTAGAGAAAGAGCAGCTAGAGAAGGAAGAAATCCTAGAACTAAAGAAGTTATAAACATTCCTGCAACAACAGTTCCAGTATTTAAAGCAGGTAAGGAATTCAAAGATAAAGTTAACAAGTAATAAAATACAAGTTAGACAGAGTAAATATGAACCCGAGTTTTCTCGGGTTCTTTTGAATGGAGGAGAAATTGTGAGGCTAGATAAATATTTAAAGGTATCGCGTATTATAAAAAGAAGAACTGTAGCGAAAGAAATATGTGAGAGTGGTCGTATATTAATAAACGGGAAAGTAGCAAAGCCTTCTACAAAAATAAAAGAAGGAGATATAATTGAAATAACTTTTGCTAATAAAGTATTAAAAGCAGAAATTGCTAGTATAGCAGAACATGTGAGAAAGGAAGAAGCAAAAGAAATGTATATTATCCTTGAGGGTGAGGAAGATAAAGAGTAGAAACTGTATAGTTTATCTACTCTTTATCTATATATATGGGTATTGAACAAGAATGATTTATGTTAAGTAAAATTATCATAAATAATAACACTTAATGGTTTCTAAGAAATAACTTGATATAAATTTTACTATACTTAACTTATTAAAGGTTCTAAATTCTAAAATACAAAATATAAACATATATTGTATAAGAAAAATAAATGGAGGAATTTTTAATGGAGAAAAGAGTGGAAAATAAAGTAGAAGATAATAAATCAAGTTTATCTCTAGAGAATAGAAAAAAATTAACTTTAAGTGGTGTTATAGAGGTTATAAGTTTTGATGAGCAAAAAATAGATTTAACAACTAATCTAGGGAATTTAACTATTAAGGGAGAAGAGTTAAAAATGAACAAGTTGGATGTGCAAAATGGCGATGTTATAATTGCTGGAAGCATTGCATCTATGGTATATAATGGGAAGATATCTAAGAAAAGCAATGAAAGTATAATAAGCAGATTGTTTAAGTAGGAATATAGTATGCCTTTAGGATTGAATATGCAGATTAACCTTGTTGTATGCAGCTTAATTGGAGGTGTTATAACGGGAATATTGTTTGATATATATAGAGGAATAAGAGGATTAAACTCTATAAAAATATTAACAATAATAGAAGATATGCTATTTTGTGTACTTATTGCTTTGATTGTGTTTACCTTTTTATTATATACTAATTACGCATTTTTAACTCCCTATGTATATATTTTCATAATTATGGCCATTATATTATACTTCAAATTTATTAGTAAGTATTTTTATAACAGTGAGATGCTAATTGCAAAATTATCTTATAAGTTGATTAGAATTTTATTGAAAAATTTATTGTATCCATTAAAAATAATTGCATATAAAATTACAGATAAAAGGAAATGATAAAAAATTACTTGAATAATACTAATATAGTGTTTACAATAGACTTAAGAGAATTTGCAAAATAGAGGTTCTTATAGATGAAAACGAAGTTAATATTAAAGCGGACAATAATTACTGGATTTATTATTTTCTTTGCCTTTAGTTATATTAGGCAAAGTATAACAATGAATAGAATTCAAAAGGAAATTGACAGTAAGCAAGTTCAGTTAAATGAAATTAATCAAAAAAACGAAAGACTTCAAGATGAAGTTGATAAAATTAATTCAAATTCATCGGATTATCTTGAAAAATTAGCAAGGGAAAGACTTGGGATGATTAAGCCTGGTGAAAAAGTTGTTAATGGTGAGATAACAAATCAAAATTAAATTTCAATTTATAGAAAAACTTATAAAACTCTGGTAATATTATAGTAGCTGAATAATTAAATTTGTATTCTAAATTAAAGAGCATCTGCACAGCAGATTTGTTCTTATAAATTTATATATTTTTAAATTTAAGGAGGAGTCTTTTAAACATGACCTTAATGGCAGGAAACATAGTAGAGGGCACAGTGATAAACATCACAAACTTTGGAGCTTTTATTGAAGTTGAAGGCAAAACTGGATTAGTTCATATTTCAGAAGTGGCAGATTCTTACGTAAAAGATATTAGAGAACATCTTAGCGAGCAAGATAAAGTGAAAGTGAAAGTTATCTCAATTGATGATAATGGTAAGATTAGTCTTTCAATAAAGCAAGCAAATGTTCAAAGAAAATCGGTTAAACCAGCAGAGATTGACTGGAAAGCACCTGATAAGAAGAAAACTACTAATTCAGGAAATTTCGAAGATATTATGTCTAAGTTTCTAAAAGATAGCGAAGAAAGAATGCAAGATGTAAAGAAACATCAAGAATTTAAAAGTAAAGGTGGAAAAAAAGGCTACTAAAAATTTTTAAAATCTTTATTAGGAAAATAAATATAAAATTTGCTTGATAAATTTCAAATGTAGAATAGATTTGTAGAGAAATTTTTATATTTGTTTACAGTTTATTCTGCATTATTAAGATTATAAATGGGTATTTATAGTGATTAAAACGTGTAAATTACCGATTATTACAATTAAAAATTTAAATATTTAAGATTAATAAAAAAATATTGTTGACACTGAAAATAATATGTATTATAATTAGCCTTGTCGTTGGAAATTAGTTTATAAGATATGCCGAAGTGGCGGAACTGGCAGACGCACAGGACTTAAAATCCTGCGGTGGTTAAACACCGTACCGGTTCGATTCCGGTCTTCGGCACCATATATATGAAAAAATAATATCGCGGGGTGGAGCAGTTGGTAGCTCGTCGGGCTCATAACCCGAAGGTCGTAGGTTCAAGTCCTGCCCCCGCAACCATTGATATGGCGGAATAGCTCAGCTGGCTAGAGCACTCGGTTCATACCCGAGGTGTCGTAGGTTCAAGTCCTATTTCCGCTACCAATATGTGCCGAAGTGGCGGAACTGGCAGACGCACAGGACTTAAAATCCTGCGGTGGTTAAACACCGTACCGGTTCGATTCCGGTCTTCGGCACCATATATATTAAAAGAATAATGTCGCGGGGTGGAGCAGTTGGTAGCTCGTCGGGCTCATAACCCGAAGGTCGTAGGTTCAAGTCCTGCCTCCGCAACCATAAAGTTTAGTAAGTTTTGTTATCAAAGCTTTAATTTATATGTCGTAAGCTTGTAGTATACAATGAATATGCCGAAGTGGCGGAACTGGCAGACGCACAGGACTTAAAATCCTGCGGTAGTTAAACACCGTACCGGTTCGATTCCGGTCTTCGGCACCATATATATGAAAAGAATAATATCGCGGGGTGGAGCAGTTGGTAGCTCGTCGGGCTCATAACCCGAAGGTCGTAGGTTCAAGTCCTGCCTCCGCAACCATAAGACTTAAGCAATAGCTCAGGTCTTTTTTGTTTGGAAAATATTTATTATATGAAGTATAAGATAAAGGTATAATATTCTGAATAAATTCCTAGCCATTGAGAAGAAAACTTTAGCATCGATTTATAATGCTAAGAATGAGATATTTAAAGTTTACTTTTCTAACATGGTGTTTAAATTAGTTATAGATAGAAGTTTAATATGAATGTAGATGACTACACTTATGTTAGGCTTTTTTTAGTGCTTAATATTTTGAGTACTGTAAGTTAACTTGTCATAAGATTGATTATTAAATGCGGATTTTAGTCACTTAAGCTAAGAAAATTCAAGAATAATTGCAAAAAAACATTATTTTAAGGAGTAATTAAAAAGTGTATTCAGGATTTATGATTTTATGAAAAATATTTTATATATAAATTTCTAATAAAATAAGATTAACGACAAATTAATTATAACGTTTTAAATTTGATAATTAGCCAGGTATCTTGATTTGTCTTAACTAAGTAAGATGTTAGATCAAAATGTAATAAAGAAAATAATCTATTAAATCATTAGATATTAGAGAAATTTAGATGAAGTTGTCCTACGAAAACTTTATACCATAAACACCTTATGACATTTATCGTAATGTTATGATGCTATAATCAAATTACATTATTTGGAAATGAGGCGAGCTAATGTGCAGTATGGATTAGGGTTGAATAAGTATGAAGGAATAACTAGAGTAGAAAACTTAAGAAAAAAGTTGTGGATGAAGACATCTATAGTGAAGTTAGGGATTATTCTAATATCAGGAATCTTACTTGGTAGGGTAAATTTATTATTAAATCAATCAGATAGTCTTGGTATAGCGCCAATAGGAATTGCGTATTTGATAGCTGTAGTTACAAAAGAGAATAGGAGAAATAGTTTAATTGTAGCAATTGGAATTGCTATAGGATATCTAACAATAAGTAGTTTACTGACAGATGGTTATGTATATTTAGTAGCTGTAGCTTTAGTCACAATTTACTATGTGTTTATAGCACAAGCTAAAAATAGAAAAAAGGAATTAGTGGGTTTTGTAATAATTCTAAGTAGTTTTTTTTGTTATGGTTTACTAGTTAATAAATATGAACTTGGCGTAAATATAACTTTATGTTTAATACAGACATTAATTGTAGTGCCTATATATTATGTTATAAAGTATGCGTTAAATTCTTTGGAAGAGATTAATACCAATTACTTCTTTTCTTCAGAAGAAATAGTAAGTATTGGAATATTTTTATGTTTATTAGTTGCAGGAATAGGTAATGTAAATATTAGTAATTACTCTATAAGAAATATATGTGCGCTTACGTTAGTTTTAACGATTGCTTATGTAGGTGGAGCAACATATGGAACTATGATTGGAGTTTCTATGGGAATAATGCTTGGAGTTGCTTCAAATGACATGATGTATAGTGTAGCCTTTTTTGGAGTTGGAGGCTTAATTGTTGGTATATTTAAAGATACGGGGAAAATATTTTCAATACTATCAGGTATAATAATTTATACTGCATTAGCTTTGTATTCTAATGCAGTAACATTGAAGTTGGGAGTTGAGGTTCTTACTAGTTCTGTTTTATTTTTGTGTGTTCCAAAACCTGTATTTACAAGTATTGAAATTGAGATAAATCCATATAGAAAGAAAGCATCTTTAGGCGAAATTCAATTGAATGCAATAAAGGAAGAATTTACTTTTAAATTAAAAGAACTTACAAGTGTACTTACAAATGTATCAAGATGCTTATTAACTAACAATGATAATGAAAATTTATTGATTAAATCGAAAGGGAGTGCATTGGTAGAAAACTTGGCAGATAGAAGTTGTTCAAGCTGTGAAAATAGACCTTTATGCTGGGAAAGAGAGTTTCATCAAACATTTAACTCTTTTCAAATGTTAATTCAAAGTAAAGAGGAGGGCAAATTAGCAATTCCTATAGATTTGCAAAAAAGATGCATTAAGAATTTTACACTTTTAAAAAATGCGGAAGGGATTGTAACTAATTATAATGTAAATGAATCAATAAGGGAAAGATTAGCAGAAGGAAGAAATATATTATCATCCCATATAACTAACATATCGTGTACTTTAGATAATCTTCTTAGTGACTTTAAAAAGGAGGTTAGAATAGATACTGATTTAGAAAGGTTGACGAAACGTATACTAAATAAAAATTCCATATATTACAATGATATTTTTTGTTATATAGATAAAAGCGGTAGGGTCAAGATTAGATTAAGTGTAAATAATTGCGAAGGAGCTGATTATTACGGAAAAAACATAGTTTCTCTATTAAGCAGTGCTATGAGAATGAAGTTGTGCATTGGGGATGATGGATGCAAAATAAATCCAAACACAAATGAATGTATTATAACGATAGAAGAAAAACCGAGGTATTATATGGTATCTTATGGTGCAATGGAACCAAAAGGTGGAGAAACTCAAATAGGTGATAGTTATAGTTTTGGAAGGACAAGAAATGGAACGTATATGACTATCCTAAGTGATGGAATGGGTTCTGGACCGGAGGCTAAAGAAGAAAGCAAAGCAACTGTTGATTTGGTAGAAAAGCTTATTGAAGCAGGGTTCGATGAGGACATAACGGTCAACACAGTCAATTCTATAATGGGAATGAGATTCTCAGAAGATGAAAAATATGCAACTTTAGATTTAAATAGAATTGACTTATATAATGGTAATGCAATATTTGTTAAGATAGGTGCAGCGCCTAGCTTTATCAAGAGAGGCCGCGATGTAATAACTATTAATTCTAAGAATTTGCCTTTTGGACTTGTAGATGAAGTGGACGTGGAAGTTATAAGAGAAGTGCTAAGACCTGGTGATATTTTAATTAATGTTAGCGATGGTATTTTAGATATAGATAAATCAAACTCGGGAGAATCAACTTGGATTGAAGAATATTTAAAGACGATTAATTCAGATCCTAGAGAACTGTCAGAAAAGGTGCTAGAAAGAGCAAAGAAATTAAGCAACGGAACGATTAAAGATGATATGACAGTTGTAGTTTCAAAAGTTTATTTAGATAGCTAAGATTATCGTCCGATAAGTTATTAAAATATTATAAATAGCTGTTTCAGAAATTTAAATTGTAGGTTAAATTTGAAACAGCTATTTGTATTTGTTTCATATTCAAATAAATAAGATTGTTTTAAATAATAATGTTATATTTATATAGAATGAGTTTTCAACTGTTAAATTGAAGCAATAATGTTTACATTTAGAACGTATATACGTAAAATATAAGAAGCGGAACTGTATATGACATAATAATAAATAAGTAGGAGTGTTATTTTTGTATAGAAAAGTACTGTCTTATATAAAGGACAATAACCTTATTAAACCTAACGATAAAATTTTGATTGCTCTTTCTGGAGGACCAGATTCTATATGTCTTTTAAATGTTTTATTCGAGTTAAGAGAAAAATTAAATATAAGCATAGCTGCTGCACACTTAAATCATCTTTTAAGAGGCGAAGATGCATTTGAAGATGAGAAATATGTTATTAATATATGCAACCATATGGGGATAGAGTGTTTTGTCAAACGTGTGGATATCAATGCTTATTCTAAGGAAAGTAAATTGTCTTCCGAAATGGCAGGAAGGAGCGCCAGATATGATTTTTTTGATGAAATCTTAAAGAAAGAAGGTTTTAATAAGATTGCGACTGCACATAATGCAAATGATCAGGCGGAGACAGTTTTGTTTAGACTTATGAGGGGCACAGGCCTTGAAGGATTAGGAGGGATCAGGGCATCTAGAGATGATAAAATAATAAGGCCCATTTTATGTTTAAGTAGAGAGGAAGTAGAGAATTACGTAAAACTAAAGAACTTAAATCCAAGGATTGATAAAACTAACTTTGAAAAAATTTATAATAGAAATAAGATAAGATTAGATATATTGCCATATATAAAAGAAAATTTTAATGAAGATATAGTACAGACTTTAAATAGGATGTCTACATTATTGCAAAAAGATAATGAATTCCTTGAAAAATTATCCGCTGGTTTATACAATAAATATTGTATAGAATGTAATGATTATTTTATAATAAAAAAGGAAATATTTAAAGAGGAAGAACCTTTGGTTAATAGAGTATTAAGGCATGCATTAACAAGGTATTCAAAGTCTAATTACGATTTTGAAGTTAAGCATATATATGAGATATCTTGTTTGGCTCAAAAATACTCGGGAAAGTTAGTGCATCTCCCAAATGGAGTTTGTGCTGAAAATGTTTATGGGGATATATACATAAAAACGAAGACAAAAAAATCAGATATAAATAGTAAAAAAGAAGAAATAATTTTAGGTAAAGATAACATATATATAAATACAGTTGAGTTTCATAAGTATATTATTCAATTTTCTATAATTAATGGTTATAATGAAAATGCTATAAACTTAAAGCAAGGAGATTTCGTTAAGTATTTTGATTTTGATAAAATTAATAGTAATATTTCAATACGAAACAGAAAGAATGGAGATAAAATTACTCCATTAGGAATGAGTGGCAGCAAAAAAATAAAAGATATTTTTATTGATATGAAAATTCCTAAAGATGAAAGAGAATGCATCCCTATTTTATGCTTTGATGAAAGGATTGCATGGGTTATTGGAGTTAGAATATCAGAAGAATATAAACTTACAAGTAAAAGTACGAATATATTAAAAGTAGTCGTTCAAAGAAAGGAATATTAAATATGAAACAAGATATACAAGAGATACTATACTCAGAAGAAATTTTAAGTAAAAGAATTAAAGAACTCGCAAGTGAAATAAGTACAGATTATAGAGGAAGAGATTTACTTATAGTTGGTATTTTAAAAGGATCAGTAATATTTGCTGCAGAGCTAATAAAAAACATATCTATTAAATGTGAAATAGATTTTATGGCAGTATCAAGTTATGGAAGTTCTACAGAAACATCTGGTGTCGTAAGAATATTAAAAGACTTGGATAATAGTATAGAAGGAAAAGATATTTTAGTTGTTGAGGATATCGTTGATACAGGAGTAACATTAACATATTTACTTAAATATTTAAAAGCAAGAAAAGCAAATAGTATAGAAATAGTTGCATTACTAAATAAGCAAGCGAGGCGTAAATCTGATCTAGATGTTAAATATATTGGATTTGAGGTTCCTGATGGATTCATAGTAGGTTATGGAATAGATTATGCTGAAAAGTACAGGAATTTACCTTTTATAGGGATATTAAAGCCTGAAGTATATGAAAAATAGAAAATTCAAATTTAATTGTAATAAAAATATTCCTATGGTAAAATTTTAAATATGATGAGAGAGGGGGGCCTTGAATGAAAAAATATTCAAGTGCGGCTGTATGGATTGTATGCTCAGTTATGCTAATTTTAGCAGCGGTTACTATGTGGCAAACAGGAAAAGGTTCTAATGAGATAACTTATAGTGCATTTATACAAAAGTGGAATGCAAATGAAATAGAAAGTATCTTAGTCAAGGAAGACAGCATGACGATAGAAGGAAAAACTACTGATAATAAAAGTTTTGTTACTATTGCTCCGGGTGAACTTGTTAGTTCTCTTATAGTAAATCAGCCTAAATTAGATGTTAAAGTTGTTTTTGAAAAACCATCTAATAATGCAACGTGGATAGTAACATTACTTCCATTTATATTAATGGCAGTATTTATATTTATATTCCTATTTATATTTACTCAACAATCCCAAAGCGGAAGTGGTGGAAGAGGGGTTATGAATTTTGGTAAAAGTAAAGCTAAAATGGTAACTCCAGATACACAAACAGTCACATTTGAAGATATAGCAGGTGCGGACGAAGAGAAAGCTGAGCTTGAAGAAATTGTTGATTTTTTAAGATTGCCATCAAAGTATATACAGATAGGTGCAAGAATTCCTAAAGGGGTTTTATTAGTTGGGCCTCCTGGGACTGGAAAAACATTACTTGCAAAAGCAATAGCAGGAGAGGCGGGAGTGCCATTCTTTAGTATATCAGGATCTGATTTTGTTGAAATGTTTGTTGGTGTTGGTGCATCGAGAGTTAGAAGCTTATTTGAAGAGGCGAAGAAAAATTCACCTTGTATAGTATTTATAGATGAAATTGATGCCGTTGGAAGACAGAGAGGTGCAGGCTTAGGTGGAGGACATGACGAAAGGGAACAGACATTAAATCAACTTCTTGTCGAAATGGATGGATTTGGTGCTAATGAAGGCATCATAATGATAGCTGCAACCAATAGGCCTGATATATTGGATCCAGCATTATTAAGACCGGGAAGATTTGATAGGCAAATAATTGTTGGAGCACCAGATGTAAAAGGTAGAGAAGAAATTCTTAAAGTTCATACAAGAAAGAAACCACTAAAAGATGATGTGAAATTAGATGTTCTTGCTCGAAGAACTCCAGGTTTTTCGGGAGCGGATCTAGAAAATTTAACAAATGAAGCAGCACTGCTTGCTGTTAGAAAAGATAAAAAACAAATTTCTATGTCTGAAATGGAAGAAGCAATAACAAAAGTAATTGCAGGGCCTGAAAAAAAGAGTAGGGTAATAACTGAACATGATAGGAAATTAACTGCTTATCATGAAGCAGGTCATGCAGTTGTTATGAGATTACTTCCACACTGTGATCCAGTTCACGAAATTAGTGTAATTCCAAGAGGTAGAGCAGGTGGATACACTATGCATCTTCCAAAGGAGGATACTTCTTATACATCTAAGTCTAAATTAAAAGATGAGATGGTTGGACTCCTAGGTGGAAGAGTTGCTGAAAAATTGATTATGGGAGATATAAGTACTGGTGCTAAAAATGATATAGATAGAGCAAGTCATATAGCCAGAAGTATGGTTATGGATTATGGTATGAGTGAAGAAATTGGAACTATATCATTTAGTACTTCAGGGCATGATGAAGTTTTCCTTGGAAGAGACTTAGGTAAAGGAAGAAACTTTAGTGAAGAGATAGGTTCTAAAATAGATAAAGAAATAAAGAGATTTATAGATGAGGCTTATGATAGAGCAAATAAGCTTCTAAAAGAAAATATAAACAAATTACATGCTGTTGCAAAAGCTCTAATTGAAAAAGAAAAACTTGATGCAGAAGAATTTGAAGATATTTTTGTAAATAATTAATACACAGGCTATTTCAAGCATAAGATGGGTTTGAAATAGCCTTTTAATTTTTTATATGTAGAATCATAGAATATTCATACAAATACGAATATTAGGAGTTTATTTATACTTATTATTCGAAAAAACTTTTATTATGTATAGTGAAATGATATAATAAATTATATTAAGTATGATTTTGGGTTTATATTTAGGAGGGATTTTAAATGAAAAGTGATATTCAGATTGCTCAAGAGGCAAAGATGGAACCGATAAAAAATGTGGCTGAAAAATTAGGACTTTGCGAAGATGATATAGAGTACTATGGAAAATATAAGTGCAAAATATCTTTAGATGTATATGATAAGGTTAAAAATAATAATAATGGAAAGTTAGTTTTAGTAACAGCTATAAATCCAACTCCTGCAGGAGAAGGAAAGTCAACAGTTACAGTAGGGCTTGGTCAGGCTTTAAACAGGATTGGGAAGAAAGCCGTTATAGCATTAAGAGAGCCATCATTAGGGCCGGTTTTCGGAATTAAGGGTGGAGCAGCTGGGGGCGGATACGCTCAAGTTGTTCCTATGGAAGATATTAATCTTCATTTTACTGGAGATATGCATGCTATTACATCTGCTAATAATTTGTTATCAGCAACAATAGATAATCATATTCACCAAGGTAATGTTCTAAGAATTGATTCTAGAAGAATTGTATTTAAAAGAGTAATGGATATGAATGATAGAGCATTAAGACATATTATTGTTGGGATGGGTGGAAAGGTTAATGGATTTGTTAGAGAAGATGGATTCAATATAACTGTTGCATCTGAAATAATGGCTATATTATGTTTAGCAAGTGATCTAGAAGATTTGAAAGAAAGAATGGGAAATATAGTAATTGCATATAATCTAGATGGAAATCCTGTTTACGCTAAGGAACTAGAAATACAAGGAGCTATGGCGCTATTAATGAAAGACGCGATTAAACCTAACTTGGTTCAAACATTAGAAAATACTCCTGCATTAATACATGGAGGACCATTTGCTAATATTGCTCACGGATGTAATTCTATAATGGCAACTAAACTTGCTCTAAAGTTAGGAGATGTTGTCATAACAGAAGCTGGATTTGGAGCAGATTTAGGTGCAGAGAAATTCTTTGATATCAAATGTAGATATGGTAATTTAGAACCTGAATGTGTTGTAGTTGTTGCAACTATAAGAGCATTAAAGCATCATGGCGGAGTAGCTAAGACTGAGTTAAATGTCCCAAATGTTGAAGCGTTAAAAAATGGAATTGCTAATTTGGAAAAACAGATAGAGAATATAAAGAAGTTTAAAATTACACCTGTTGTTGCAATAAATAAATTTGTTACAGATAGTTCGGAAGAAGTGGAATTCATTAAAGATTTCTGCGATAGAATTGGGGTTAAAGTAGCCTTGTGTGATGTGTGGGCTAAAGGTGGCGAAGGTGGAATTGACCTTGCCAATATAGTTTTAGATGCACTAGATAATAGTGAATCAAATTTTGAGCCTATATATGATAAGGAAAAATCTATTAGGGAGAAAATATTTACAATTGCTAGTGAAATTTATGGAGCAGATAAAGTTAACTATACTCCAGCAGCAAAAAAACAAATTGATGAATTAGAAAAGTTCAAATTGGATAAACTTCCTATATGTATGGCAAAAACACAATATTCACTATCAGATAATCCTAGCCTTTTAGCTAGACCTACAGGATTTGATATTACAGTTAAAGAAGTCAGAGTATCAAATGGAGCTGGATTTATAGTGGTTCAGACAGGTGACATAATGACTATGCCTGGCCTTCCAAAGGTACCAGCAGCAAATAAGATGGATGTATTAAAAAGTGGAGAAATAATAGGATTATTCTAATGAATGCATATATGTGTATTTAAGGTGAAAACAGAAGCTAGAAAATGGTGGTATTAATCTAAAATCACATTTAAACTCTTGACAAATTAAATATAATTGTTAAAATTATATTGTTATTTTTTAGTCAATTTCAAAATTAAGGCAGCTCTTCGGGCTGCTTTTAATTTAACTATATTAAGGTGGTGCTTTCTATGATTTTACTTGTTGATGCAGGTAATACTAACATTGTTTTGGGAGTACATGATGGAGAAAAGTATATAGCTAGTTGGCGTATTTCAAGTGAAGGAAATAAAACTTCAGATGAGTATGGTATACAAGTTATGCAACTATTTAACTTAAGTGACATTAATCCTAAAGATATTACTGGAGTTATAGTTTCTTCTGTTGTTCCTAATATAATGCATTCTTTAGAAAATATGTTAAGAAAATGTTTTTGTCACGAACCTATAATAGTTGGACCAGGAGTAAAAACTGGAATAAATATTAAATATGATAACCCGAGAGAAGTTGGAGCAGATAGAATAGTGAATGCTGTTGCTGCATATGAAATTTACAAGAGACCAGTTATAATAATAGACTTTGGAACAGCTACAACTTTTTGTGCAGTAAGAGCAAATGGAGATTATCTTGGAGGATGCATATGCCCTGGAATAAGAATTTCGGCAGATGCTTTATTTGAAAGAGCAGCTAAGCTTCCTAGAGTAGAATTAGAAGTACCAAAAAATATGATTTGCAAAAATACTGTATCAAGTATGCAATCTGGTATTATATTTGGTTATATTGGGCAAGTTGAATATATAGTAAAAAAAATGAAACAAGAAATGAAAAATTCTAAGTATAAGGAAGAACCTTTTGTATTGGCAACAGGTGGATTAGCAAATTTAATAGCTAAAGAGACTGATGTTATTGATAAGGTTGATTCGGATTTAACACTAGAAGGATTAAAAATATTATATGAAAAAAATAAAGAAATAGAGATTTCCCAAAGATAAATTATATGGAAATTAAGATTTATACAAGATGTAAGGAGTATATTCTACAATGAAGATAGGGAATTTAACCTTTGAAAACAATATATTTCTAGCACCTATGGCAGGAGTAACTGACATATCATTTAGAGGATTATGTAAGGAAATGGGATGTGGTTTGGTTTATACCGAAATGGTTAGTGCTAAAGCATTATATTATGGAAGCGAGAATACACAAACCTTACTTAGAATAGCAGATGAAGAAAAACCAGTTGCAGCCCAGATATTTGGTAGAGAGCCAGATGTAATGGCTAGAATTTGTGAAGAATATTTAAATAACAGGGAAGATATTTGTATAATTGATATTAATATGGGATGTCCGGCTCCTAAAATAGTTAAAAATGGAGAAGGATCTGCATTAATGAAAGAACCGGAACTTGCATACGATATCGTTAGAACTATAAAAAAAGTTTCAACCAAACCTGTTACTGTCAAGTTTAGAAAAGGATTTGATGAAGATAATATTAATGCAGTGGAATTTGCCAAAGGGATGGAACAAGCTGGAGCAGATGCTATTGCTGTTCATGGACGAACACGAAAACAAATGTATCAAGGGAAAGCAGATTGGGACATAATAAAGAGAGTTAAGGATAGTGTTTCAATTCCTGTAATAGGAAATGGGGACGTATTTTCTCCAGAAGATGCTATTAGAATGAAAAGAACTACCAATTGCGATGGAATAATGATTGCAAGAGGAAGCCAGGGAAATCCATGGATATTTAGACAGATAAATAATTTGCTTAATGGAGAAGTAATTCAAGAAGTTTCAGATAATGAAAGAATTGAAATGTGCATTAGGCATTACGAATTAGCAATAAAATATGATGGAGAATTTAAAGCCATACGGGAAATGAGAAAACACGCATCATGGTATATTAAAGGACTTCCAAGATGCACAGAACTTAAAAATAAGATTAATACTATCAATGATAGTGAAAAAGTTATTGAAGCTTTAAGAAAGTATCAAGATGAATTATAGTTTTGTAAGTATAATTAGAATTATTTAATTGTTTCAAGCATATTATTAATATTTAGAAAAATGCAATTTGGTTTCATAATAAATCTAGTATAAATATGAGTATTAACTTTTGTGTAAAAATGATAATTTATGTTTTACTAATTTACTTTTATATTAATATTTAAACTTGGTTTATTTAATGTTTGATTCATAGCAATCATAGCTATGAGTAAAGTTACGCTGAGTTAGTTGCTAACCAACGGTGCAAATCACTTCAAATTAGGATTTATTGACATATGAAATGTGCTGATTTATAATAAGTTAAATGATTTTCAGATTAAAATATTTTTCAAATTATTATAAATTTATGGGTATTCTCTGTTAACGATATAATAAGAGATTGCTTAAAAAGATTTATTTAATAGATAATTTATCAAAATAAGGATTATAATCAATAACTAAAATAAATAATATAGAAGGTTTTAAAGGGGAGTTAAAGTATATGAGCCAATCAAAACAATATGTTATGACTTATGAAGGTGTTAAAAAATTAGAAAGTGAATTAGAATACCTAAAAACAGTAAAAAGAAAAGAAATAACTGAAAAGATAAAAATTGCTTTAGGATACGGAGATTTAAGTGAAAATTCTGAGTATGATGAAGCTAAAAACGACCAAGCATTTACAGAAGGAAGAATAATTCAATTAGAAAATATGCTTAAAAATGCAGTGGTTGTAGATGAATCAGAGATTCCAAGTGATATTGTTTCAGTTGGATCAAAGGTAAAAGTTAAAGATTACGAATTTGATGAAGAAGTAGAGTATTCAATAGTAGGTTCGGCAGAAGCAGATCCTATGAATTTTAAAATATCAAACGAATCACCGGTTGGAAATGCACTAGTTGGTAAAAAAGTTGGTGATGTAGTAGAGGTAATAGTTCCAGATGGAGTTAATAAATTCGAAATACTAGGAATAAGTAGAAGTTAATTGGAGGTACAGCAATGTCAACAGAAGAAATGAGCATGCAAGAGTTAGAGTCTCAGTATAATGAACAGGAAGGATTGAGAAGAGCTAAACTAGCAGAGCTACAAGGTGCTGGAAAGGATCCTTTTGATGTTTATAAAGTCAACAGAACTCATACATCAGAGGAAGTTAAGGCAAATTATGATGCACTAGAAGGTAAAGAAGTAACCGTTGCAGGAAGACTAATGTCTAAAAGAGGACAGGGAAAAGTTGTTTTCTCAGATATACATGATAAGGATGGTAAGATACAACTATTCTTAAAGATTGATAAGGTTGGGGAAGAAAATTTAAAGCAATATAAAACTTTTGATTTAGGTGATTGGATTGCAGCAACTGGAGAAGTATTCACAACTAAAACAGGTGAAGTATCAGTAAATGTAAATGCTTTTGAATTGACTTGTAAATCTTTAAAGCCACTTCCAGAAAAATGGCACGGGTTAAAAGATCCAGATTTAAGATACAGACAAAGAGAAGTTGATATAATTACAAATTCAGAGGTTAAGGATACTTTTATTAAGAGAAGCAAAATTATATCAGCAATGAGAGAGTTTTTAGATTCTAAGAGTTTTATAGAAGTAGAAACTCCAATTCTTGGAGCAATAGCTGGTGGAGCAGCAGCAAAACCTTTCATTACGCATCACAATACTTTAGATATGGATATGTATTTAAGAATAGCTACTGAGTTATATCTTAAGAGATTAATAGTTGCTGGTTTTGAAAAGGTATATGAAATAGGAAGAAATTTTAGAAATGAAGGTATGTCAGTAAGACATAATCCTGAATTTACAGCTATTGAATTATATGAAGCATATTCTGATTATAATGATATGATGGAAATTACAGAAAATATGGTTGCATACATTTGCGAAAAGATAAATGGAACTACTAAAGTTTCTTATCAAGGAACAGAAATAGATTTTAAGCCGCCATGGAGAAGAATAACTATGGTTGACGCTGTAAAAGAATATGCAGGTGTAGATTTTAATGAAATTAAATCTAATGAAGAAGCTCAAGCTATAGCTAAAGAAAAACATTTAGAATTTTCTAAGCCATTGGATACTGTTACAAAAGGTGATGTTCTAAATGCTCTATATGAAGAATTCGGTGAAGCGAACATGATTCAACCTACATTTGTTATGGATTATCCAGTTGAAATTTCACCTCTTACAAAGAAAAAGAGAGGAAATCCTGAATTTACTGAAAGATTTGAAGGATTTGTATTTGGTAGAGAACTTTGCAATGCATACTCTGAGTTAAATGATCCTATAGTTCAAAGAGAAAGATTTGAACAACAAGCTAAAGAGAGAGAACTTGGAGATGACGAGGCATATATGCTAGATGAACAATTCATGAGTGCTCTTGAAACAGGTATGCCACCAACAGGTGGAATGGGAATGGGAATAGATAGACTTATAATGTTCTTAACTGATTCAGCTTCAATCAGAGATGTTATATTATTCCCAACAATGAGACCGCAGAAATAATTTGATGCAGTTAAAGTAAATAGATTATATTTACTTCTATAAAAAGGTTCTATATGTGTAAAAGGCATATATGAACCTTTTATTGCTGTTGATTAAAAATAAAATATAAGAAAAATAATTTAAAATTTGGAAGTCTATAATAAGCCCAGAAATATTTTGTATCTGCATAAATATTTATAGTAATTATTATTCCTTTTGGATAATAAGAAAGAAAAGCTATAGGCATTTCTGAAAACAACAAAAGTAAATAAAATATAAAAAAGACTTGCATAATTAGAAAAAACTGATATAATAGATTAAGTAATGACGTTCCGCGATAGCTCAATGGTGGAGCACTCGGCTGTTAACCGATAGGTTGGAGGTTCGAGTCCTCTTCGCGGAGCCATTTTTTTATATTTTTTTAGAATAGTATTATAAGTTATAGCATGTATTTTGTAAGCATTGTTATAGCTTTTTTTATTCCATATGAATTTATACTAAATTTAAATTTGTGAACATTGTTACTCTTGAGGGGATAAGTTATGGAAATACTTACTCAGAGAATCACAGTTTGTAAAGAGAATGAAAAAGTATATTAGCTCGCCGAATTTTTCTCGCTTACATTTGAAAAATCAGATGCGCAAAAATCTACAGTTCCACAATCGCTTGAGATTTTATTCTTTCCAAGTTTTATAAAGATGAATTAGGAATATATAATATGTATTAATTCTAAAATGTAGATGCTATTTGATAATTTTGATAGTATAGAGATATAAATTTGATATTTTATTAAAAAAGGGTTGCATAATCTAAAAAAGCTGATATAATAGATTAAGTAATGACGTTCCGCGATAGCTCAATGGTGGAGCACTCGGCTGTTAACCGATAGGTTGGAGGTTCGAGTCCTCTTCGCGGAGCCATTTTTTTTATATTTTTTTAGAATAGTATTATAAGTTATAGCATGTATTTTGTAAGCATTGTTATAGCTTTTTTTATTCCATATGAATTTATACTAAATTTAAATTTGTGAACATTGTTACTCTTGAGGGTATAAGTTATGGAAATACTTACTCAGAGAATCACAGTTTGTAAAGAGAATGAAAAAATATATTAGCCTGCCGAATTTTTCTCACACACATTTGAAAAATTAGATGCTCAAAAATCTACAGTTCCACAATCGCTTAAGATTTTATTCTTTCCAAGTTTTATAAAGATGAATTAGGAATATATAATATGTATTAATTCTAAAATGTAGATGCTATTTGATAATTTTGATAGTATAGAGATATAAATTTGATATTTTATTAAAAAAGGGTTGCATAATCTAAAAAAGCTGATATAATAGATTAAGTAATGACGTTCCGCGATAGCTCAATGGTGGAGCACTCGGCTGTTAACCGATAGGTTGGAGGTTCGAGTCCTCTTCGCGGAGCCATTTTTTTATATTTTTTTAGAAAATATTCAATCTTGACATATAAAATGATTTTGTTAAAATTAATTTATAAATTAAATACACATGTTGAAAAAGAAGAGTAATTTATAAGTCAGTTGAAGAGAGATGATGTTTGGTGGAAATCATTATTGGTTATAAATGAATGGAGCTTTTGAGTGTGAGGAAATCGATGAAGAAAGATGGGCTTAAGCCAAGAAGGGTGGAACCGCGGAATTATATTTCGTCCCTTTGTGCTTAAAGCCCTTTTTATTTTATAAAAATATATTTGGAGGGATAAAACAATGGCAGTAGAAAAAACAATGGATAAGATTGTGGCTCTTTGTAAAAATAGAGGATTTGTATTTCCAGGCTCAGATATATATGGTGGTCTAGCTAATTCGTGGGATTACGGTCCTTTAGGAGTAGAATTCAAAAATAATGTAAAAAAAGCATGGTGGAAAAAGTTTGTTCAAGAAAGTCCTTATAATGTTGGATTGGATTCCGCTATTTTAATGAATAGAGAAGTTTGGGTTGCATCAGGGCATGTTGGAGGTTTCTCAGACCCATTAATGGATTGTAAGGAATGCAAGGCAAGATTTAGAGCTGATAAATTAGTTGAAGATCATATGACAGAAAATGGAGCAGAAGTAGCTACAGCTGATGGATGGACTAATGAACAATTGAAAGAATATATTGAAAAAAATAACATAGTTTGTCCTAAATGTGGAAAAATGAACTACACAGATATAAGAAAGTTTAATCTTATGTTTAAAACATTTCAAGGTGTTACTGAAGATGCTAAATCAGAAATGTATCTAAGACCAGAAACAGCACAAGGTATTTTTGTTAATTTTAAAGCAGTGCAAAGAACATCAAGAAAAAAAGTACCATTTGGTATAGCTCAAATAGGTAAATCTTTTAGAAATGAAATTACACCTGGTAATTTTACTTTCAGAACAAGAGAATTTGAACAAATGGAATTAGAATTTTTCTGTAAGCCTGGAACTGATTTAGAGTGGCACAAATATTGGAAGGACTATTGCTGGAATTTCTTGCTAAACTTGAATGTTAAGTCAGAAAATTTAAGAATGAGAGATCATGGAGAAGAAGAGTTATCTTTCTACTCGAATGCAACTTCTGATATAGAATATTTATTCCCATTTGGTTGGGGAGAACTTTGGGGAATAGCAGATAGAACTGATTATGATTTATCTAAGCATCAAGAACATTCTGGACAGGATTTAAGCTATTTAGATCAAACAACTAATGAGAAATATGTTCCATATGTTATAGAGCCGTCGTTAGGTGCAGATAGAGTTGCTTTAGCATTTTTAATTGAAGCATATGATGAAGAAGAGTTAGAAGGTGGAGATGTTAGAACTGTAATGCATTTACACCCAGCATTAGCTCCTTTTAAAGCAGCAATATTGCCTCTTTCTAAAAAGCTATCAGAAAAATCTTTAGATATTTATGCGGAGTTAAGTAAGAAATTCAATCTTGATTTCGATGAAACAGGAAGTATAGGTAAGAGATACAGAAGGCAAGATGAAATTGGAACTCCTTATTGTATAACAATAGATTTCGATACATTAGAAGATGAGTCAGTAACAATTAGAAATAGAGATACTATGGAACAAGAAAGAATTAAAATAAGTGAAATAGAAAATTATATCCAAGCAAGTTTGGAATTTTAGGATTATACCTAAACAAAAACTGATTCAAGATAATTTCTTCTTGGGTCAGTTTATTTTTTTGTTGCAAGTGTTATAATTAAAATAACGAAGAACAAATTTTGGCAATAATATATACGATGGATAGAGATTTAAATTTGGAGGATAAATCATGAAGAAAGATTTTAATGAGTTTAAAGAATTTATAGTGGGTAAGAAAGTTGGAGTTGTTGGAATTGGAGTGAGCAATATTCCGCTAATCAATTTTTTAATAGATTTAGGTGCTGTTGTAACGGCTTTTGATAAAAAGAATTTAGAAGAACTTGGAGACGTTGCAGATGGATTTAATAAAAAGGGAGTTAAGCTGGAGCTTGGAGAAAAATATCTAGATAACTTAAAAGGGTTTGATGTGATATTTAAAACACCATCAATGAGGATTGATAGTGAAGCATTAGTAAGGGCTAGAAAAGAAGGGGCATATGTTACTTCTGAGATGGAAGAGTTTGTTAGGTATACAAGAGGAAAAGTCTATGGAATAACCGGTAGCGATGGAAAGACAACAACAACAACAATTATTTCTAAGTTACTAGAAGGTCAAGGGTATAAAACATGGGTCGGAGGAAATATAGGAACTCCATTATTTTCAGAAATAGAAAACATACATGATGAAGATAAAGTTGTATTAGAGTTATCTAGCTTTCAACTTATGACAATGACTCAAGAAATAGATGTTGCAGTATGTACGAATTTATCCCCAAATCACTTAGATATGCATAAAAGTATGCAAGAGTATATAGATGCGAAAAAGAATATCTTTATATATCAAAATTCAAATGGACTTTTAGTAGTGAATAGAGAAAACGAAATTACCCATGGATTTATAAAAGAAGCGAAAGGAAATGTGAAAGAGTTCAGTTCAAAAAGAGAACTGATAGATGGGGCATACTATAAAAATGGAATACTCTATCTTGAAGACAAGGAAGTTTGCAAAAAAGATGATATTGTAATTAAGGGGATGCATAATGTTGAAAATTATCTTGCAGCATTTTTAGCAACAAAAGACGATGTCTCTGTGGAGGTGATGAAAAAAGTTGCTGAAACATTTGCTGGCGTTGAACATAGGTGTGAACTTGTAAGAGAGATAGACGGAGTTAAATATTATAATGATTCTATTGCTTCAAGTCCTACAAGAACTTTAGCTGGGCTTAGAGCATTTGATGAAAAAGTAATAGTTATTGCAGGAGGGTATGATAAGAATATACCTTTTGAACCTTTAGCATATGAGGGGTACCCATATATAAAAGAATTGATTCTTATGGGAGCGACAAAGCACAAGATCAAAGATGTTTTTGATAATTTAGATAAGGAAAAAGGAATTAAAATTAATATAAATATGGTTGAGTCTTTAGAAGAGGCAGTAAGACTTGCTAAAAGCATAGCCAATCCAGGCGATATTGTTACTCTATCACCTGCTTGTGCATCATTTGATATGTATCCTAATTTTATGATAAGAGGTAATAAGTTTAAAGAGATAGTGAAGTATTTATAAGTGCATAATGCAATAAATAGGAGATAAGTGTTTAGCATAAATACTTATCTCCTATTTTGCATTAACTTTTAGAAGAAAAATCTTTGAAGTATATATTATTCACATTTATACTTGGGCTATAGAATATACCTGAGGTAGTCAAATAATATTCATTTATACCCTCTGATATCTCTGATTTAGAGGTGGCGGTTGAATTTTTTAAGTCTACTGATAATGAATATAAGTTATTTGAGTCACTGCCGTTAATAAAATATATAGATTTATCTATAATCTTCAACTGAAATCCATTCATTATAGAAATTCTCTTGCAGCTTAATGTAGATGGGTCTAGTGAGTATAGATTATTGTTATCAGAAGAATTGAAAAAAAGTAACTGCCCATCAAAAACTATAAAACTATTAGCTGTGTAATCGGTAAGTTTTTGTCTATTAGTACCATCCGTTTTTATTGAATATAATTTTGAGTTATCACTTAAGTTTTGGTAGACAATAAAATCTCCATTAATTATAAAAGAGCCTACACTATCAGAGCATACCAATGAGTGCTCTGCTGTTGATGTATTATATTTGTAAATCTTATTTTCGTTATTTTTATTTATGTAGAATAATTCTGAATTAGCAGCTATTAAATTATTTACTGAATCGTCATTTAACTTTGTATAAGTTTTATCAGAAATGTTAAATGAAGATAAAGTATTATTATCTGAACCATTTGAAAAATAAATCATTTGATTAATTAAGACCATATTATCAGCAGAATAATTTGCAAAATCAGTAACGCTTTTACTTTCCAGAATATCTTTAGGCAAAGGAGAAGGGATAATCGAAATTCTATTATTCTCATCTGGATTTGGAAATATTAAGTTGTTACCATTAAAAAGGAATGGGCAAAAGTATGACGAGCTACCAGTTAAGATAAATGAATTAGGATCAGCTGCATCTGTTGGCTGGGTATTTTGTACTTGTATTGATGTTTTTGAAGGGGTAGATGTCTGTGAGTTCGATGGCGAAGCAATGTTGCTTGAGCATCCAATAAAAGAAAACATGGTAAATGGCAAAATGAAATAAAAAAATCCTTTATTCATAATTAAAATCTCCTGAAACTAAAATTATATATAATTGTATTTATAGATAAATAGGAATAATTAATTATTTAAATAATTAATTATATTCTATTCTACATTATTAATATTAGAGTAGATTCATATAACAGTAAAGACGTTGTTATATGTTTTTGCAGGCCTTTTATAGAAAATAATTGAAATAATAAAATTAACGCTTCCACGTGTGTCTTATAGTGTAATAAGGAGCATTTGTTAGAAAAAGGCATATATATTAATTATAATTCTTAATAACAATGGATGTAGAGGTAATATTATAT